>NZ_CALCLB010000037.1:0-46147 GCF_937966165.1 uncultured Odoribacter sp. | reverse complement strand
GCAATATGTGAAAGTGTTTATTTATTGACTAAATCGTTAATGGGCAGGGAAGGGGCTATACATATTGAAGTCTTGTTACCGGCTTTTGTATTGGGAATGGTAATGAAAACCATCCATAAGACAGGGCGGGTAGAAGAAAATGTGTCCAGTTTTGTTTCTTACTTTTTTATGTTTTTAGTCGGTTTAAGTACCCCTTTGTTTATAGGGATAGATAATACCGCTGCCGGATTTCAGATGCCCGGGTGGGGGATTGTTGCTTTCCATGTGTTTATGGTAACTCTTCTCTCTAACCTGGGAAAAATGTTTCCTTTGTTTTTCTACCGGGACCGGAATATCCTGGAACGTTTGGCACTTTCAATCGGTATGTTTACCCGCGGAGAAGTAGGAGCAGGAATTATCGTAATAGCTTTGAGCTATCAGTTGGGGGGTATTGCCGTTATTGTATCCATTCTCAGCCTGGTATTGAATCTGATTTTAACCGGATTTTTTGTAATAGCTGTAAAGAAAATCTCACAACGTGTTTACGGGATAAAAGAGTAGGAGAGAGGCTTTGAATGTTCAAATGTTAAGGTGTTTAAAAATGCTGATGTTTGAGTGTTGAGGTGTAAAAATGGGTAATGGCATGCCAGTTTGGATACCTGTTCATTTTCAATTTGCTGAAAAAGAAATCCTCACTTCTGATTAAAAATAAACTTATCAGAAAGTTCCGGTAAAATATAAAATAAATCCATTTGAACACTTTTCCCTTTAAACTTTTGAATACTTGAATATTTGTACATTTACACATTCCAATCATTTGTAAGAGGTTTTTTAATCTCTGAACAATTCTATATCTTTGAAGTTCAATTCGAAAGTTATGTCAGGAAAATCGGTTGCAGGTAAAAGGAAAGTCCGGAAGAAAAGTAGAAGGAGGCGTATATGGAAATATATACTGGGGATGATTGTAACCGGAGGGATTTTGTGCGGATTATTTGTTTATTCCGTTTATGCCGGACTGTGGGGACCTATTCCGGATTATCAGGAATTGAAAGAAATACGGAATTATGAAGCATCTGAATTATATAGCGAGGACGGAGAACTGTTGGGAAAATATTTTATTGAAAACCGTACCAATGTAAAGTTTAATACGATTTCTAAAAATGCTGTAAATGCTTTAATCGCAACCGAAGACGTTCGTTTTTATGAACATCAGGGAGTAGATAAGATCAGTCTTTTACGGGTTTTTTTCAAAACTCTTTTATTAGGAGATAAAAGTTCCGGAGGGGGAAGTACACTCAGCCAGCAATTAGCTAAAAATTTATATCCACGTGAAGAACAGCAGGTTTCTTTTATGCCTGTTGTCAAATTGAAGGAAATATTTACTGCTCATCGTTTGGAACAAATCTATTCAAAACCGGAAATTCTGACACTTTACTTAAACACGGTAGCTTTTGGGGAGCGTACGTATGGGATCGAAAGTGCTGCACAAAAATATTTTTCCGTATCTGCATCCGATTTGAATATTCCTCAGGCGGCAACTTTAATCGGGATGTTAAAAGGACCTTCCTGGTATAATCCACGTTTACATCCAGACAGGGCTTTACAGCGCCGGAATACGGTTATCAATCAGATGGTAAAATATGATTTTCTCAATGAAGAGGAGGGAGAGGAAGCAAAAGGGGAAGAGTTAGGCCTGCATTATAAAGCCGTCAATCATTACACAGGACTAGCTCCTTATTTAAGAGAAAAGATCCGGCGGGATGCTTCGGAAATTATTGCGGAATACAATGCAACTCACGGAACTGCTTATAATTTATATAAGGACCGTCTTCTGTTGACGACAACTATAAATGCAGATATGCAGCGGTATGCGGAGAGGGCAGTAAAGGAGCATATGAAAAAACTCCAGCATGAATTCTATAAGAATTGGGAGAACAGAGATCCCTGGTACAATAAACCTCAGGTGTTGGAACAGGCCATCCAAAATAGTCCTGTATATCTCCGTTTAAAAGAACAGGGATATGGAGAGCAGCAGATTACAGAAATGATGAATCGTAAAAAGCCGATGATGGTATATAGTGCCTATCAGGGAGAAGCTTCGGTTGAGATGTCTTCCATCGATTCTCTGAAACATTATCTGAAAATTCTGCACCCCGGAATGATAGCCGTAGAGCCGCATTCCGGCAAGATACGGGTATGGGTGGGAGATTTGGATTACAAATATTTTCAGTACGATCAAGTGGAGGCCCCCCGTCAGATCGGCTCTGTTTTCAAACCGGTAGTATATAGTGCAGCTATTCACAATGGAGCTCGTTTGGATGCCTATTACAAGAATGAACAGAAAACGTATAAAGAATACGATGACTGGACTCCCCGGAATTCCGATCGGGATTATACCGGTTACTATACATTGAAAGGGGCTTTGAGTAAATCAATCAATACGATTGCTGTAGAAGTGTTGTTGCAGACAGGCATAGAGAGAACAATTGTACATGCCCGGAATTTGGGAATTAAGTCCGATTTACCTCAATATCCTTCGCTCGCTTTAGGAAGTGCGGATATTCCTTTGTCAGAAATGATATTACCTTATATCTGTTTTGCCAATGGAGGGAAGAAAATAAATCCGTATTATTTAGTAGAAATTAAAGACCAGGCGGGAAATGTACTTTATCGGGTTCCGGAAGCGGAAGCAAAAGAAGTTTTACCTCCCGATGAAGCTTATGTTATGAGTAACATTTTGTCGGCAGTGATCAATGAAGGGACGGGGCGAAGTTTGAGAAGTACATACGGCTTAAAAAATGATCTGGCAGGAAAAACGGGAACGACTCAAAATCAGGCCGACGGATGGTTTATAGGTTATAATCCTCGTATCGTAGTCGGTATACGGGTGGGAGCGAATAACCGGAATATACATTTCAGTTCTACCCGTTTAGGACAAGGAGCCCATATGGCAATGCCCATATTCGGTTTGTTTATGCAGGAATGCTTGAAGGATCCGGCCTATGCCCGTTGGGAAACCCTTTCTTTCCCCTTGGTTCCGGTGACGGAACAGCATGCTTTGGAAACGCCTGTTTTTCAGGAAAAGATGAATGTATTTGAACGGATCGGGAATAAAAAGTTGAAAAAAAGAGCATTGATTCATCCTACTGATACTGTAGTGAAAAAGGAAAAGAAAGGTTTTTTCCGGAAAATCGGAAATCTTTTCCGGAAGAAAAAAGAAGAATAAATAATTTTTAAAAGGATTTTTCAATTTTCTCCCAGCTTATGTGTTTAATACTATGGGAGAACCATACTATACCTCCCCATAGAAAAAGAATCCCCAGGGGTATTCCATACAGAAAATTTTGAAGTTCCCTGTGGAGGAAAACGAATACAAGACTCAGTAAAGTCACTAAGAAAGAATAGAGGAGTATTTTCCCTTTTCCGGAACTGTTTCTTTCCCGGGCAAAGGGGAAGAAAGGGGATATTCTCAATATCACTCCCAGGATAGTACAAGTAATCACACTGAAAATAAACAGGATATCGTCTAAAAGTCCTATTCCTCCGATACAGAGAAAGAGAATACCTATACAGCCGTAAAGAGGAAGAAAATATTTAATATACACGGCTTTAAAAGCCCCTAAGATAAATTGCCCCGGATTGATGAGCGGACGGGCCTGGTAAATCCACAATTGATTACCCGATTCGTTGTATTTCATACTGTCCGTAATCATAAAGGCGGCCATAAGCGATAAATAAAGGGGCATATACAGAAAGGGAGAATTCCTGTCTGTATCAGAAAAAGAGATCAGCTGAATGACGGTAATAGCCAGAATATAGGTGACAGCAGGTACGATTGCTTCTTTAAATTTGCGGTTTCCGGAAGTGAGTCGCCAGCTAAGCATAAAACCGGATTTTTGTAAAGGATGACGGGTAAACAGAGTGGCCAGCAAATGAGCCGTTTTTTCTTTTTTCACCTTTCCCCTTTTCGTCTGGAACTGATTCCCCGGACCAGCGAAACGGGTTGTGAAATAAGGAGTGAACCATTTAAAAGAAATATAGGCAGCACAGAGGGGAACAAAGATACCCAATCCACTATAAAACCAAAGACAGGTATTACTGGAAAATGCCAGTAAACTTATGGATGTGAACCATACAGGCGGTAACAGGATAGCCTGTAACGAGAAGGAGGAGAAAAGTCCGCTAGAGAAATGGAGTGGCAAATGTACTAAAAACTGATAACTGCAAACGACTAAAATGACCATTCCGATCTGTATGTAACTGAGGATATTCTGGAATTTTTCGTTTGACGAAAAACGGAGGCAACCGATATAAACTGAATTTGTGATGAGTAAGGCGAACAAACTGTTACAAAAGGCCGATAAAAGAAAAAAGAGTCCCGTTGCCAATCCTTGCTGAATCCCGATACGAAACAAAGGGATAAGGGCAGCGCAGAGGGTTAGAAAAAGCATATAAAAGCCTAACGTAATCAGTTTGGCCGTAGAAAGAGTGAGGGGGGATACCGGCATGCGGGAGAGAATATGGTTATCTCTGGGATCAAAAAGCATTTGGGAATATTCCGATAATAAAGAGAGAACCAGCATTACTAAAATCATGGAGTGAAATAAAAGAATGGCGGTCTGCAGATCGCTTTTGGAGTAGGTCATGAAGAAAGATACAGTTCCGAAAAATAACATGCTAAATCCTTGCTGCAGGAAAGCGGAATTTATTTTTTGAGGATTTTTCCCCCTGATTCTTCGGGAAGTTCTGTTATCTACCGTTAATTTTAGGCGAATAATGGCTGTCATCTGCTTATAATCAACGCCCATAGCAGAAAATAAAGGATACAGAGGTTTTAGTAAAGCCAGCAAAAAACGGATCATTGGTTTTCTTTTTCGAATACGTGAATGATTTTTTCAGCTTTTTCTATCGGATTAATCATACCGGTTCGTTTGGAGAATAAATGTTCCAGTGATGTGGAATCAGATTCTTGTTTCAAAGCTTCAATTGTTCCGTCTGCTATAATTTGCCCTTCGTTCAATAATATAATCCGGGAGGAAATGCGTTCAACAACATCCATAAGATGAGAACAATAAAAAATTGTTTTTCCTTCTTTGGAAAGCTGGGAAATCATTTCTTTTACCATAATGACAGCGTTGGCATCCAGTCCGTTTAAAGGTTCATCCATAAAGAGGAGATCCGGGTGGTGTAAAAGGCCGGAGATGATATGGATTTTTTGTTTCATTCCTTTTGAAAAATTGAGCATACGGTCGTTACGGAAATTCTTCATTTCAAATAATTCCAATAAATCGTAACTTTTCTGGCGGGCGACATCCGGAGAAAGTCCGTATAAGCTGGATGTGAATTCCAGATATTCCATAGGGGTGAGTTGCTCGTACATTACGGCATTTTCCGGAATATAGCCTATCCGTTTTTTTATAGCTGTATCCTCTTGCCTTAAATCGTGTCCCAAAATATGGATATCTCCTTCAAAATCGTGTAATACTCCGCACAGTATCTTTACAGTAGTAGATTTCCCGGCGCCGTTGCTTCCTAAATAACCGATCACTTCCCCCGCCTTAACTTCCAGGTGGATACCTTTTAAAACCTCTTGATTTTTGAAGCTCTTCTTCAAGTTATGAATTTGAATGACAGGATTTTCCATTTTCAAATCAATTTATCCGGATTTTTTTTAATATAATCGCTCCAGTTTTTGCATTTGGAACTGCCTGTAGAGGGCAGACTCCCCTGTAGGTGATGACAGAATGCAATAGCTATGGCGTCGGTTTCGTCTAAATTTTTAGAAGTGGTACGGATTTCCATGAATTTACTCAAAAAGATAGAAATTTGTTCTTTGGAAGCCATTCCGTTGCCGGTAATACTCATTTTGATTTTTTTGGGAGCATATTCAAAAATAGGAATATTGCGTTGAAGGGCTGCTGCAATCGCTACTCCCTGGGCTCTTCCTAATTTAAGCATGGATTGTACGTTTTTACCGTAAAATTGCGATTCTATAGCCAGTTCGTCCGGATGGTAGCTATCAATAACTTGCAGCGTACGTTGAAAAATACGCTGGAGTTTTAGATAAGGGTCTTGAATTTTATCCATGTCCAGAACGCCGGATACGATGAGCCGGGGTTTGAGTGTTTTGCCTTGGGTACTGATGATGGCATAGCCCATAAAATTTGTACCCGGGTCTATGCCCATAATTAATTTTTCCATTTTCTTAAACTTCAATAGAGCACAGCACTGCCGATAAGAGGTATAGCTATATAAAATTCTGCAGGGACTACTGTTTAATGTTCCGCTTCTCCTATTTCTGTCAATGTGCTACTGAAACAAAGGTAATAATTTTTGTATTTCCCGTTGATTTTTTCTTGCACCACAGGAAGATGAACCTGCACGAAATGGTTTAGAGCTTCCGGATTGCCAAAAATCAATTGTAAAGAATACGTTTTTCCCTCCGGTTGATCAATAGAAACTTTGGTAAATAGAATATCTTGGGTCAATTTATTTTGACGCAGGTAAAGAATATAGTGTTTCTGTATAAAAGAAATCCATTCCTCTTCTATGGTCTCGTCTACAATAAAGGTTGTGTTAAAGACAATGCGCATATTCATAAAGAGTTATAGTCGCATAATACGGACTAGAGAGCGAAAAGGTTGCGTTTATTCCGGAGGCGGTAGGAAGTAAACTGCCTCCGGAAAAATATTTTTTATTTAATTAATCCGGTTCCCATAAACGGCTGTAAAACTTCCGGTAGGCGAATGCCTTCAGTGCATTGGTAATTTTCAAGCAAAGCTGCAACAATGCGGGGAAGGGCAAGAGAACTGCCATTTAAAGTATGTACCATACTGTTTTTTTTCTCTCCTTTTGCCCGGTAACGTAATTTTAAGCGATTCGCTTGAAAATCTTCAAAATTGGAGACAGAACTTACCTCCAGCCATTTTTCTTGGGCTTTGGAAAATACTTCGAAATCATACGTCAGGGCAGAGGTAAAACTGATATCTCCTCCGCATAAACGGACGATACGATAGGGAAGTCCCAATTTGATCAGCAGTCCTTCCACATGTTTTACCATCTCGTCCAGGGCTTCATAAGATTTTTCCGGTTTGGTTATTTGTACAATTTCGACTTTGTCAAACTGATGAAGACGGTTCAATCCGCGTACGTCTTTTCCGTAAGAACCCGCCTCCCGTCTGAAACAAGGGGTATAAGCAGTATTCTTAATCGGTAATTGTTCCCCGTCCACAATCATATCCCGGTACAGATTGGTAACAGGCACTTCCGCTGTCGGAATCAGATAGAGTTTGTCTTCATTCACATAATACATTTGTCCGTCTTTGTCGGGAAGCTGTCCTGTGCCATAACCGGAGTCAGCATTCACCATAAGGGGAGGCATCACTTCTTCATAACCGGCTTTAATATTTTCCTCCAGAAAGAAATAAATCAGGGCTCGTTGTAAACGGGCTCCTAAACCTTTATATACCGGGAAACCTGCTCCTGTAATTTTTACTCCGGTTTCAAAGTCAATTAAACTGTATTTTCTGGCTAATTCCCAATGGGGCAGATCGTTTTCATGACGTTGAGGAATATTATCCACAATTTTAACAATCTGATTGTCTGCTTCTGATTTTCCTTGAGGAACCGAAATATGCGGCATATTGGGGAGTCGCAATAATATTTCTGTCAGCTCGTTGGTAAGGGCATTCAACTGTGGAACCAAAGCGGCAATTTCTTCTTTTAATTCCGTCGTTTCCAGGCGGGCTTTTTCGGCTTCTTCTTTTTTCCCATTTTTCATTAAAGCTCCGATTTCCCGGGCAATATTATTCATCTGGGCTTGTTTCGATTCCGATAATTGTTGTATTTTTTTCCGTTCCCCGTCCAGGGCGATAATTTTTTCTATGAGCTCACGAGCATCGAAATTTTTTACGGCCAGGCGTTCGATGACAATTTCTTTGTTTTCCTGGATAAATTTTAAATTTAACATAACTATTTAGATTTTGTTAATAGTACCTGAAAAGTCACTTTCCCTCAAAAACGAATTTAATCCGATTGACTTTTATTTTCAGGCATTTCCGGTTCCGAAATATTCAAGCTCAGGGCAATAAATCTTTGTTTTCGCTACTTCCTCCAGGAACACTTGCCCCTTATTTTCAAACTGTAAATATATAAAAAAACTCCTGTATTCATACAGAATACAGGAGCTTTTAATAATTTTTATTCGTCCTTATTCAGCTACCTTTTCTGCAGAAACGATAGGCTTAATGGAAACATAGGATCTGTCTTTTTGTTTTTTTGTAAAAACTACTTCCCCGTCAACTAATGCATATAAAGTGTGGTCTTTACCTATACCTACATTTTGTCCCGGATTATGTACAGTACCTCTTTGACGAACCAGAATATTACCTGCTTTGGCTATTTGTCCGCCCCAGATTTTGATTCCTAATCGTTTACTTTCGGATTCACGGCCGTTCTTGGAACTACCGACACCTTTCTTGTGTGCCATATTTTGAAATTTTTAAGTTTACAAATTGTTTACTAATCATTCCTCTCCGGAATAAAAAATCAAGCGTTGATCGCTTCGATCTGAATCTGCGTCAGGCATTGACGATGCCCGTTCTTTCTCTTGAACGTTTTCCTTCTTTTCTTCTTAAAGATAATGACTTTATCAGCTTTGACGTGAGCCAATACTTTTGCGGTAACTTTTGCGCCTTCAACTTTCGGCGTACCGATCTGAATGTTACTTCCGTCTTCTACCAGAAGTACATTATCAAATTCTACCTGAGCGCCTTCTTCTGCCTCAAGTCTGTGGACATACACTTTACGGTCTTTCTCAACTTTAAACTGCTGTCCTGCGATTTCAACAATTGCGTACATTGTAAATTGTTTTAATGTTAGTACCATGGGGTGGGTATTTATCCGCTTATTGTACCCCTGAGGAAAAATTTGTGGTGCAAAAGTAGTATATATTTTTTTATAATCAAAGAGTTTCTTTTCTATTTTTTATAACTCCCGGGGCCGGGGGTAGGTGCTATATTTTCGAGGCCCGGAAATTATATAAATAGAAGCAGTAATTTATAATAAATTTAAGAAAAAAATATTTATAAAAATTTATTTTTGTTTTCAATTTTAAACTATATACAGCGTATTACGGAATATTAAAGAGAAAAAATATAATTTTTAAAGAAATTAATTATTTTTTACAATATGAAGGCATTTTTTTTATGTATGTTTTTGGGGACCCTATTGTGTATGCAGGGAAAGGCTCAATTATTAAACGGGCAGATAACAGATGAAGAAGGGAGAGTGATAGAGGGGGCTACTCTTTATGTTCAAGAGACGATGCAAGGGACGGTAGCGGATGAAAACGGGCATTTTCAGATTCATCTGGAAGAAGGGGATTATTGTATAGAAATAAGTGCGTTGGGTTATGAAAAGCAATTCTTAAAATTATTAATCTCGGGAAAAGAAACGGTTTTATATATTCGTTTGAAACCGATAAGGTATATGCTGAAAGAAGTGAAAGTGACGGGTAAGGGAGAAGATCCTGCTTATTACATTATGCGAAAGGCGATTGCCAAGGCTCCTTATCATCGTCTTCAAGTGAAGCGGTATTTCTCCGAGGTGTATAGTAAAGGGAATTTGCGGATAGATAACCTTCCCCGGGTGTTGAAATGGGGTAAAACAGGCAGGGAAGTGTTTGATACGATAAGAGGAAAGACTTTGTTGATGGAATCGGTTATGGATATTGAATTCCGGTCGCCGAACATTTACAAGCGCAATATTTTGGCTTTTAATACTACGATTCCGGAGGATATAGAGCCTAAGAGGACATTGAATATTGTAACCTCTTCTATTTATGATCCTGATATTTTAGGTATAGCTTCTCCCTTGTCGGCCGGAGCTTTTTCTTCTTATCGGTTCCGTTTAGAGGATTCCTACCGGGAAGGGGAAAGAACCATTAACAAAATAGAAGTAAGATCGAAAATAAAAGATAACCGTTTATGGAATGGCTGGATTTATATTGCCGATGAGGACTGGAGTGTAGTGGGTTTTGATTTTGCCTATGGAGTGCAAGGTTTTTCGGCTCAGATACAAGTCGGATTTAATGAAATAAAGTCTGCCGTTTTCCTACCGACATCTTATAATATAGCTGTCGGTATGGATATAATGGGATTAGAGGGAGAGGCTAAATATTTTTCTTCATTGAAATACAAAACGGTGGAAGTGGACACAGTACAGCTGGCTTTGGCAGCAGGGGATACAATCGTGAAAAAAAGGACGGTAAGCCGGAAAGAGCAAAAAATACTCCGTAAAATAAAAGAAATAGCTGAAAAAGAAGATTTATCCAATCGTCAGGCTTACGAACTGGCCCGTTTATCTCAACGTTTGCAGGAGTTACCTCAGTCTGATTCTGTTTCGCCTTTTCAAACATATTCCCGGCGTTTAAAGGATTCGGTGACAGTTGATTCTATGGTACGGCAAAGAGATTCCCTGTATTGGCAAAAGATCAGGACAGTTCCTTTACTGGGAGAAGAAATAAAAAGTTACGAACGGAAGGACAGCTTGCGGAAATTTATGGAAAGGGTATTTGGTCCTTCGGATACAGTACCTGATAAAGCAGATATTATATTTTTTAAGGTTCTGTTAGGAGATACTTTTTCTTTGGATAAAAAAAAGAGGTTAGCATTGGAGATTGGCGGAGTTTATGAAGCTTTTCCACAGTATAATGTCGTTGACGGACTTTGGGTGGGGCAGGATGTAAAATTAAATATCTATATGAATAGAGGAAAGAGAATAAGTTTTGGTCCTTCTCTTTATTATGGAACAGCCCGGAAAGTGTTATTATGGAAAATGCAGGCGCAGATGCTTTATGCTCCTATGAGGCGTGGGCAATGGGGAATAGAGTTCGGGGAGATGTCCGAAGATTACGGGCATGCCGGAGAAGGAACCTTGTTTGAAAATTCAATTTCTTCCTTATTTTTTAAAAAACTCAGGAAAAATTTTATACGTTTTTACGAGAAGCGTTTTGTTTATCTGAAACATTCGATTGATCTTGCAAATGGTTTGACTTTTACTGCGGAGGAAAAATACGAGAAAAGGAGTTTGTTAAGAAACCATATTTCGAAGAAAAATATCGAGCCCAATGAGCCTGTTTTAGAGGGAGGGGTCAATATGCCGGAAAACAAATCGCTGACCGTCGGAGTTCGTTTGGAGTATACTCCTTTTTATTATTTTACTGTGCAAGATCAGCTGAAAGTATATGATCATTCAACCTGGCCTACCTTTTCCCTTGGCTATACCATAGGATTGCCGGCAGATGCCCCTCATACAAGTCGTTTTCAGCGGTTGGACCTGGGAGTAAAGCAAACGATTAAATTGGGATTATTCGATTATCTGTCTTATACTGTCAATGCAGGTCAATTTTTATCGCGTAAAGAAATTTATTTCCCGGATTATATGCATTTCACCACTATCGGTTGGTTGTATAGTGCCGATCGTTTTTCGGAAGACTTTTTTTTAGGACAATACTATTCCTGGCATACGAAGGATAAATGGTTGAGGGGAGCTGTGAATTATACGTCGCCGTTTTTATTTCTAAAGCGTTTGCCGTTTATGCAGAATCTGATGTTTGATGAAGGAATTCACGGTCGTTATTTGTGGACACCCGAAATTGGAAATTACGTGGAATGCGGGTATTCTATCGGATTACAGGAATATACCCGTTTTGGGGTGTTTGCCGGTTTTAATCGTCATGGTTACCAGGAAATCAAAATAAGACTTGCTTTACCGCTTCGGTTGAAAGAAGTAAAAAAAATAATCCGGAACTATAAGTAACGACTTCATTCAGGAAGAAACGGAGCAGTTTAAGAAGAGAAGAATGTAAAAATCCCGTACTTTTTCGTAAATTTGAACCCGAAAGCAAATGCGAAATAAGTTTTGTTGCCTATCGGAAGAGTATAGAAGAAGGAATAGGAAACAAAAATTCCATGGGTCGCTAAAAGGAAAAAATAGATATATGAAATATTTGGCACGTTTTATCATGTGGCTAGCCGGGTGGAGGTATAAGGGAGAAATCCCTCAGGTAAAGAAGGCGGTGATTATTTCCGTACCTCACACCTCTAATTGGGATTTTGTATGGGGAGAACTGGCTTTTCTGAGCCAGGGCATTCCGGCTTATATTTTAATGAAAAAAGAATTTTTCTTTTTCCCTTTAGGGTTATTATTAAGGGCTTTGCGTGTCATTCCGGTGGATCGTGGGAAGAAAGATAGTCATTTGGTTCAGCAGATGATAGAAGAATTTAAGAAGCGGGATTCTATGTATTTATGCATTACTCCCGAAGGCAGCCGGAAGAAAAGGAAAAAATGGAAGAAAGGATTTTTAGTGATTGCGAAAGCAGCCGGCGTACCGGTATATTTGGGACGTATTGATTATAAAGAGAAATTTTGTGAGGTTGGTCCTCTTTTTTATCCGACAGCTGATGTGGACGCAGATTTGGGCTATATCATGCAAACCTATAAAAATGCTCATCCGAAGTATCCCGAACAGTTTTCTTGGGGAGAGGAATAGAAGGGGGAATAATTGGTTTTATAAATTTATATCGAATGAAAATTGCATTATTACAATCGGCTTTAATATGGGGGAATGTGGAGGAGAATTTAAGGCATTTTGATCAGAAGCTGACCCGGAATTTAGATTGTGATGTGATCCTTTTGCCGGAAATGTTTCCCTGTGGTTGCATGATGGTAAAAAAAGAAAAAAGTCTTGCAAATGCGGAAAAAATAAAAGTTGCTTCCTGCTACGGTGAGATTTGCTGCCGGATGTCGGAATGGGCTGTACGGCAGAATGCTCTTATTATGGGGAGCACGGTATATGAGGAGAGAGGGTGTTTTTACAATCGCCTGGTTGCTGCTTTTCCCGGGGGGGAATATCAATACTATGACAAAAGGCATTGTTTCCGGATGGGGGGAGAAAATGAACATTTTACTCCGGGAAATAAACGGTTGAGTTTGTTATTCCGGGGCTGGAAAATAGCTCCGTTTATTTGTTATGATTTGCGATTTCCGGTGTGGAGCCGGAATACGGATCATTATGATCTGGCCGTATATATAGCTAACTGGCCTGAATCGCGGAGAAAGGTTTGGCAAAGTCTGCTCGTTGCCAGAGCTATAGAGAATCAGGCATACGTTGCCGGAGTAAATTGTGTGGGAACAGATAACGGAGGCTTGCGGTATGCCGGGGATTCTGTTGTGATAAATGCCCGCGGAGAAGTGTTGGGTGAAGGAAAAACTTTTGAAGATCAGATAATTATAGCGGAAATAGATAAGGAGGAATTGAATCATTTCCGTCAGAAGTTTGCTGTATTGGACGACCGGGATGCTTTCCGGTTTGAATAAGGGTATACGAATGAGAAAGACAGCAGAAAAGTGAGCTGAATAAAAAACGCTAAACAGTTATATTATTTATGAATTATTTGTTATTTATTTGTTTGAGCTTTGGTGCAGTGATTGCATTGGGGACTCAGAATGCAACGGCTATGAAAAACGGGGAAGAGACACAAAAGGGGGATAAAATATTGACGATGGAAGAAGCTGTATTGGGATATGAGCTCCGTCCGCAATCCCGTGTGATACAATGGCAGGGGAACCGGAATATTTTGACCTGGACGGAAGGAAGGGAATTGTGGGCTGAGGCTGTGGAATCGGAGGAAAAGAGAGTTCTGATGACAGTAGAAGAATTGAATCGGTTGATTCAGGCAGATTTAAAAGGATGGCCGAAGTATTCCTGGAAAGACGGGAAAACCTTGTCTTTGATCCGGAAAGGAAAATATTATGAGATTGATATAGAAACCAAACAGTTGGGACGGACTATTCCTTTGCCTGAAAAAGTGGCTGACCTGACGTTTAACGGACAGGATGCTTTTGCCTTTACCCGGGGAAATAACTTATATTATTGTGATGAAAGGGGAAATGAATATGCTGTTACGACTGATGAAGATCCGGATATTGTGAATGGGCAGACGGTGAGCCGGAGAGAAATGGGGATTTCCGAAGGTATTTTTTGGTCACCGGATGGAAAAAAACTGGCTTTTTACCGGAAAGATGAAAGTGCTGTAAGTACTTTCCCTTTGCTGGATATTACTACCCGTACCGGGAGTTTGCAGGAAATAAAATATCCGATGGCGGGTATGCCTTCAGAACAGGTGAGCCTGGGTGTTTATGACCTGGCTTCTCAACAAACTGTCTTTATGGAGGTAACAGATTTCGGGCGGGAACAGTATCTGACCAATATAACCTGGGGACCGGCTTCTGATGTTATTTATATTCAGGTGGTAAACCGGGACCAAAATCAGGTTCATTTAAATAAATATTGTGCTAAAACCGGAGCATTTATAAAGACTTTGCTGGAGGAAAAAAACGATCGTTTTGTAGAGCCTACGGATAAACTGGTCTTTTTAAAAGGAGATCCGTCCCGTTTTATTTACCGTACAGACAACCGGCACGGGTATCGGAATCTCTATTTGTGCGATACGGAAGGAAAACAAGTAAAGCGGTTGACGGATACGGATGCCGATGTGGCTTACGTAGCACAAGACGGGAAATATATTTACTACACTTCTGCTGAAGTGAGTCCTATTGAAAATCATTTATTCCGGGTGGATATAAAGACAGGTAAGAAAAGCCGTTTAACAAAAGCTGAAGGGTGGCATTCGGTTACGATGAGCGGAGATAAATGTTATTTTGTTGATACTTACAGTAGTCTGCATGTTCCCCGTGTAATCGAATTGCGACAGTCGGATGGGCAATTGCAAAGAGAGCTATTGAAGGCAGAAGATCCGACCGGAGCTTACAGTTTTGGGGAAATCACTTTGGGAACGGTCAGGAGTGCCGATGGACAGTATGATAACTATTATCGTTTGATTAAGCCTATGCATTTCGATCCTGCACAGAAATATCCGGTTATACTTTATGTGTACGGCGGACCGCATTCGCAGATGGTGAAAAATACGTGGCAGGGAGAATTAAGGCGCTGGGAAATGTATATGGCTCAGCATGGATATATTGTATTTGTCATGGATAACCGTGGTACTTCGAACCGGGGAGCCGCTTATGAAAAAGAGATTTATAAACAATGCGGGCAGGCGGAAATGGCGGATCAGATGAAAGGCGTGGAATTTCTCAAATCCCATCCGTGGGTGGATGCGGAGCGTATCGGGGTTCATGGATGGAGTTACGGCGGATTTATGACCATATCTTTAATCACCAATTATCCGGAGGTATTTAAAGTTGCTGTAGCCGGAGGTCCGGTAATTGACTGGAAATGGTATGAAGTCATGTATGGGGAACGTTATATGAGTACTCCTCAGTGCAATGCTGAGGGCTATGCAAAAGTCAGTCTGCTTTCAAAGGCGAAAGATTTAAAGGGAAAATTACTGATATGCCAGGGGGCTGTAGACGATACTGTTTTATGGCAACATAGTCTGAATTTTATAAGGGAATGTATAAAAAAACAGGTGCAGGTAGATTATTTTCCTTATCCTTGTGCGAAGCATAATGTAATGGGAAAAGACCGCATTCATTTGATGCAAAAAGTCACTGATTATTTTGAGGATTATTTAAAATAGAAAACGTTCGTGAAATCGGACATTCCTGTAGAGAAAAAGGGAATTAATCGTATAAAAGGAAGCTGAATAGGAGGAAAAGCGGGGGAGATTGAGTAAAGATTATAAAATATGCGCATTGATATTTTAAGTGTAGTCCCGGAGCTCTTAGAGAGCCCTTTAAATCATTCGATTATAAAGCGTGCGCGGGATAAGGGAATTGTGGAAATACACATTCATAATATCCGGGACTGGTCGAAAGATAAATATCGGAAAGTGGATGATTATCCGTTTGGGGGGGAAGCGGGGATGGTCATGATGATTCAGCCTGTATTTGATTGTATAACGGAATTGACTGCCCAGCGGAAATACGATGAAATTATCTATACTTCTCCGGACGCAGCTGTATTTAACCAGCAGATGGCGAATGAGTTGTCGTTAAAAGAAAATATCCTGATCCTCTGCGGGCATTATAAAGGAATTGACCAGCGTATACGGGATCATCTGGTTACCCGGGAAATATCGGTAGGTGATTATGTATTGACCGGAGGGGAATTGCCGGCTTGTATGATGACTGATGCGATTGTACGTTTGATACCGGGGGCGATGAGTGATGAGAGTTCGGCTTTAAGTGATTCTTTTCAGGATCATTTACTGGCGCCTCCTGTTTATACGCGTCCGGCTGAATTCAACGGCTGGGGAATTCCGGAAGTTTTGTTGTCCGGAAATCATGCGAAGATACGGGAATGGCAGGAACTGCAGGCGTACGAGCGGACGCGTTTGCTTCGTCCGGACCTCTTGGAAGAATAAGATTTTCGCATCAAGAAATCCGGTGTGCTATTGGGAAAAGTTTCATAAAGAGTTTTATTTTTAGCGAATATTATGAGACGATTTTATTTTCTTAGTATAGGGATATTTATGGTGTTGTTTGCTTGTGAAAGACAAGGGACAACAGCTGAATATTCAAATTTACAAATAGATAGTCTCCGTATAAGCCGTGGATTACAATTACGGAAAGAAAAGAAATACGAAGAAGCTTTAATGGTATTGGATACCTTGGTGAAAGAGGGAAAGAGTACATTTCTTTTTTCTGCGATGCGTCAGATGATGGCTTTGTATACTTTGTCGGGCCGGAGAGAGGAAGGAGAAATGTATTTTATGAAGAGGGCGGAAGAAGAAGGAGTAATCGGGGAATATAGGCGGGAATGGTTCATCGCTGCGGCCCAGTTGGCTTTTGAAGCAGATAAGGATAGTGTGGCGTTGAGGCTATTAGAGCAGGCTGAGAGATGTGAGGAAAAGAATATTCCGGAACGTCTTCTTTTTTTCTATCGTATTGCCGGTGGAATTTATATGTTCTGTGATAAGGAAAAAGAAAGGTGTATCGCGACTTTTCAGAAGGCAGTAGAAATAGTTGAAAAATATGGGGATACAGGGGAGATGGGAATGCAATGTATAGGACGTTTGGCATCTGTATATCGTACAGAAGGAAGATATGATGAGGGGATAAAGATGTGCTATAGAATTTTGGATGTAGGAAAACATTCCGGGAATACAGAAAGCATATCGCGTGCATCCAGTGAACTGGCTTATTTTTATGGGGTGTTGGGAGAATATGAAAAAGCTTTGGAATGGAGTCAACAGGCTATCCGGATTTGTGAAGGAAAGTCAGAGATGGTGAGTGTTTTGGCCGATTTATACCGGGCTCGTTCCAATTGGTTGAATGAGTCGAAGCGGTTTCCGGAGGCCATGGAATGTGTGAGATTGGCAGACAGTTGTTACAAAGTTACGGGGAATAAAAGAGCCCGTTTATTTACCCGTATGAATGGGGCTCTTTATCGTTTGAATGTACCGGATTCTTTGGAAAGGGGGATAGAGATACTGCAATCGGTAATACAGGATGAACAGTTTAAAGCGTTGCCACCCAGGCATCAGTATAGTACCTGGTTTGAATTGGGACGGGGATTGTTGATGGCTGGCCGTGAGAAAGAAGGTTTACCTTTGGTACAGGATGCTGCGACATGGTATGACAGGCACGAAGACATAGAGATGCAGGATTACGTGTATTCTTTTTTGACAGATTATTATGCCCGGAACGGATTTGAACGGGAATTGGCGCGTTGTTTTTCGGTATACCACAATGTACGGGATACGCTTTTTAAGCGGGAGAAAGTACAATATATGGTAACAGCTAATGTAAAATTCGAAACAGAAAAAAAAGAACAGCAGAATCGAATATTGGCAACCGAATTGGCTTTACATAAACGAACTATTCAATATTACATTGTTTTTGGGTTAGTTTTTATTTGTCTGGCAATAAGTTTAGTCGTATGGTTATGGATGCGGCAGCGGGCTTTGCAATTAAAACGAACCATAGATAAAATGCGGATCCGTGCTCAGGAGGAAGAATTGTATTCTTTGTTGAAGTCTCAGCGGGCTTTAAACCGTAAAAATGAGGAGTTAAAAGCTGAAATTGAAGGGATTCTAAATAATATATCTTCTCAGGAAAGACTTCAGCCGGATATTACTTCTGTATTGGGGAGTTTAAGTCCACGTTTACTGACAGAACAGGAGGAAATGAAATTCCGTAAGGCTTTTAACGGAGTATATCCGGATTTTATAAGAATGCTCAGAAATCGTTATCCCGTCGTTTCTAAAAATGAAGAATTGATTTGTATGTTAATATATATGGGTTCTTCTTCTGAAGAAATCGCTTTTGCGTTGGGAATTTCTAGGGAGAGTGTGAATAAAGCCCGGTATCGGATCCGGAAAAAGCTGAACTTGCCTAAAGAAATAACCTTGGATTCCTGGGTAAAAGAAATTATTAATTGATGAGGATATTTTAATGAAATATGGGAAATGCGGCTGAGAATCAGTCGCATTTTTTGTCTATTCAATTGTCTATTCAATCATTGAAAATAAGAGCTTGATTTGGATTATTTTTATATGGCTGTGTTTTAATAAGGCAGAGGCTGTATGGCTATGTTTCGGATTGGTTTGAAAAACTGAATTTTTGTTTTGTTTATAAAAACCTTTTTATGATGAAATTCTAATATTTGTACAAATAATATGAAAACAGTGTTTATTACTGGGGGAGCTACCGGAATAGGAGCTGCATCTGTAGTGAAATTTGCCATGGAAGAATGGCGGGTTGTATTTTTAGATACCAATAAAGAGGCCGCTTTGAAACTGTGCCATAAGTTTAATGGCCATAATGTTGTTTTTCGGCAGGGGGACACACGCAATCGGGCAGAGGTCCGGGAAGCTGTGAGTACTGCTGTGCTGATGTTTGGAGGTGTGGATGCTGTTGTTGTCAATGCCGGTATGCCGTGGAAAAATTCTTTGTTTGATATTCGGGATGAAGTATTGGATGAAATGATAGATGTGAATATAAAAGGTACTATTCATACCTTACAGGTAACAATCCCTTTTTTAAAAGAACGTTCCGGTAGTATTGTGATAAATACTTCGGACCAGAGTTTAATAGAAAAAAGCAATAATTTCGCCTATGGTTTAACGAAAGGTGCTTTGGAACAGATTACAAAGAGTCTGGCTATTCATCTGGGACATTATAAAGTAAAGGTAAATGCGGTTTGTTCCGGTACTCTTCCTGCTTCATTGGCAGATGAAACAATTTCATCCCGGGTAGAACTCTATGAAACAGAGGTGGAATGTCGGCCGGGGAAAGCAACTTTATTTCCTTTAGGGAGAGTAGAAACACCGGAAGAGATAGCGGAATTGATTTATTTTCTGGCCAGTGATACGGCTCCTTTTTATACAGGCGGAGTGTTCCCGGTAGAGTGAAGAATAAAATGATTTAAAGGCTGGGTACTCAAATGTTTTGTTTTTCCTTTCGGAGGAATACTTTTTTAAATCCCAAAACAAGGTTTTCCGGTTTATTTTTAATCGCAGACGGAGCTTTTTTAAATGTTTAAACATTCCCTATGCCTTTATATTTAAACGTTTTTACACTCAACTTCCTGTTTTCTATTTTTTAATTGAAAAAGGGGATATACAGGGTGTTTGAAACAGGAGAAAAGAAGATATAATATCAATTGAGTGAGAATATAAGAAGAAAGGTATTTCCCCTGATTTTCCCTGCTTTATTTTGTTAAATTTTATTAGAAAAAGCATGGTAGTCCGGATAATTATTTCTACTTTTGCAGCCGTATTTTAATATAATGTCTAACTTATTAGATAAGAAACAATTCATTTATGTCAGAAGAACAAAAAGAAATGCAGGTTGAGTCTGCAGAAAAAGAAATTCAGAAGGTTGCTCCTGTAACCAGTGCAGAAGCAGATGACAATTTTGATTGGGATGCATACGAGAATGACGATGTGACTCCTGTATCTCAGAAAAAAGAGCTGGAAGAAAAATATGCCGGGACTCTGTCTCAGATTGCTGAGCGTGAAGTTGTAGACGGCAAAGTGATCTCTATGAATAAGAGAGAAGTAGTCGTAAATATCGGCTATAAATCGGACGGTATCATTTCCTTGAACGAATTCCGTTATAATCCGGATTTGAAAGTAGGGGATACGGTTGAAGTATATGTGGAGACACAGGAAGACAAAAAGGGACAGCTTACCCTTTCACACAAAAAAGCCCGTGCCATGCGGAGTTGGGATCGTGTAAACGAGGCATTGGAAAAGGATGAAATTATCAAAGGATTTGTAAAATGCCGTACGAAGGGCGGTATGATCGTTGATGTATTCGGCATAGAGGCATTCTTACCGGGTTCTCAGATTGATGTAAAACCGATCCGTGATTACGATATTTATGTCGGAAAGACGATGGAATTCAAGGTAGTAAAAATCAACCAGGAATTCAAAAATGTAGTTGTTTCCCACAAAGCTCTTATCGAAGCTGAACTGGAACAGCAGAAGAAAGACATTATATCTAAACTGGAAAAAGGACAGGTACTGGAAGGTACGGTTAAAAATATCACCTCATATGGTGTATTCATTGATTTGGGTGGTGTAGACGGATTGATTCACATTACTGATCTATCATGGGGGCGTGTTAATCATCCGAATGAAATTGTGCAGTTGGATCAGAAATTGAATGTTGTGATTTTGGATTTCGACGATGAGAAGAAACGGATTGCTTTAGGTTTGAAGCAGTTGACTCCTCATCCGTGGGATGCTTTGGACGCAGAATTGAAAGTTGGGGATAAAGTAAAAGGTAAAGTAGTGGTGATGGCAGATTACGGTGCTTTTGTAGAAATTGCTCCGGGAGTAGAAGGATTAATCCATGTATCTGAAATGTCCTGGTCTCAGCACCTGCGTTCTGCTCAGGATTTCATGAAAGTAGGAGATGAAGTAGAAGCTGTTATTCTTACTTTAGACCGGGAAGAGAGAAAAATGTCATTGGGTATCAAACAGCTGAAAGCTGATCCTTGGCAAAATATTGAAGAGAAATACGGCGTTGGCAGCAAACACAAAGCTATTGTACGTAATTTTACCAACTTTGGAGTATTTGTAGAAATTGAAGAAGGTGTTGATGGACTGATTCATATTTCAGATTTGTCTTGGACGAAGAAAGTAAAACATCCGGCAGAATTTACTCAGATCGGTGCTGAAATCGACGTAGTGGTTTTGGAAATCGATAAGGAAAACCGTCGTTTGAGCTTGGGACACAAACAATTGGAAGAAAATCCATGGGATGTTTTCGAAACGATCTTCACTGTAGACTCTGTTCATGAAGGTACGATCACTGAAATTTTTGATAAAGGAGCTGTCATTGCATTGCCTTATGGCGTAGAAGGATTTGCGACTCCCCGTCATTTGGTGAAAGAAGACGGTACACAGGCTAAGGTTGACGAAAAACTGGATTTCAAAGTAATCGAGTTTAATAAGGCTGCTAAGCGTATTATCCTGTCTCATTCCCGTATCTTCGAAGATGCCCAGAAGTCTGAAGAAAAAGCCAAAAAAACTGCTGAAGAAAAATCGACTAAAAAAGCTGTTAAACAAGTAAAAGAAAAACTGGAAAAAACAACTTTAGGAGATATTTCAGAACTGGCAGCCTTGAGGGACCAGATGACCGCTAAGGCAGAGAAAGCTGCTCCGAAAGCTAAGGAAGCAGAAACTGAAACTCCGGAAGTGAAGACCGAAGAATAATTATTGGGAAGAATCAGTGAAGTTTGAACTGACTATATTAGGGAGCGGTTCGGCCGTTCCCACTTCCAAAAGAAATTCTGCCGCTCAAGTATTAAATATACTTGAGCGGTACTTTCTTATAGATTGTGCTGAAGCTACTCAGCATCAGTTAAGGCGTTTCCATATTCCTTATACCAAAATAAGTCATATTTTTATATCTCATTTACACGGAGACCATTTTTTCGGCTTAATAGGTTTTCTATCCAGTCTTGCTATGCAAAACCGGAAAGGAGAAATGCATATCTATGCAGACGGGCGGCTACAGGAAATTATAGAATGCCAGCTTGGAATAATGAGAAATCGCTTCCCTTATCCTTTAGTATTCCATGCCTTAAGCCGTGAGGAAGAATTAATATACGAGGACCGTTCGGTTACCGTAACGGCTTTTCCTTTGCTCCATCGCAAAGACGCTCCGGTATGCGGTTTTTTGTTTCGGGAAAAGGAACGGGAGAGAACAGTTTTAAAAAATGAAGCGGAGAATTGGAAAGTGCCCCTTGCTTTTATGCAGTATCTGAAAAAAGGAGCAGATTTTATTACCCCCTCTGGTGAAATTGTACCGAATGCCCGTTTAACGGTATCTCCTCCTCCGGCCCGTTCCTATGCTTATATGACGGATACTCTCTTCCGGGAACGTTTTGCCGGTTATATACAAGGAGTAGATATGTTGTATCATGAAGCAACCTATGGAAAAGAATTAGAAGCTGTTGCTAAGGAGAACTTTCATAGTACAGCAGAACAAGCTGCCCGTATGGCCTGTCTGTCAGGGGCCAAAAAACTGTTATTGGGACATTTTTCCGCCCGTTATCCGGACCCTTATTGTTTATTGGCAGAGGCTCAGGCTATTTTCCCTGAAACTTTTATTTGCACTGATGGAGATCGGTTTGAAATCCCGGCTTTAAGACGGAATGCTTAGTTGAGTACTTCTTGCATCAAACTTTCGGGTATGAGATGGAAACTGCCTAAAACGTAGATAATTCCTACCACAATTCCTGCAAACAGTAAAGTTAATAGCAATAAAAGCAATGACCAATAAAACAACAAAACAAGCGTTTTCCAGAAGGCTTTTATAAAATTCAGCTTGAAAAGTTGTTGGATATCCCATACCATAACTGCAAAATAAAGCAGATATATCAGGGTATTATTGTTTTCCAGCATTTCGTCCTGTCCCCATTGATCTATATTCGTGAATAGGAGTAGGGGAATACCAATAAACAACCCGATAATCAGCCGTTGACATGCTATATAAGCGAAAATGAAAATATATTCTGTAAAATTGTAAGAGTACTTATGGTGCTTGTTCAGGTATTTTAAACGGGCTGTATAGGTCGAGATAAATTTGTAATCCGATAGGATCGGTATATACGTTTTTCTTTTCTTAAAGGGAGTAAGGTAATAATAAAACCAATTCGAAATACTTTTAATAACACTGGGTCTGAAAGGATGAAATGAAGGGATATAAAAAGTATAGCGGGCTGCCCATGCAAAAATCGGAAGTGTTACAATGGCGACAAAAGACATACTGGAATGTGCCCAATTGAACAACATTTCAAAAAATCTTTCCCAGAAACCGATATTGTTTTGTAAAAAAGTGAATTCTGCTTCTTTTGCCGGAACGAAAATTTGGGAAATAAGGCCATAAAGTCCTGCTGTAATAAATAACATGGGGAATGGTTGAAAATAGATAACTCTTTTTCCCCGTATATAATCTGCCATCATGCGGCCCGGACGGGTAAACAATTCCTTACATGTGAATAGAATACCTGTATCGCAATTGGTAAGACCATACATCCAATTGTCTATAACAGAGCGAAAGGTTAATCTTCCTACTTTGGCTTTTTGCCCGCAATTATTGCAATAATTACCGGAGTATTCTGATCCACAATTTTTGCATACCGTCGTCATATAAGTATTTTAAAATTTGCATCCGGCAGGATTTCCGGCTTTACGAACGCTTTTATTTTATGTAATACAAATTTATAAAAAATAGAGAAGGTTGCTAAAATTTTGATATAAATATGAAAGAATTATAAAGAATGAAAAATGAGCGGAACTTTTTAAGGGTATACGGGTGGAGGGAACAGTTCAAACAGTTGTTGGCGTACTGCCTGTGTGTTATTTCTGAACGCTCTGTCATCTCTGCCTACACCGGTAAATCCATTGAAACCATTCAAAAAGTTATCCGGATAATAAGTTTTATTACTATTTTCACGGTATTGTCTGTAAATATCTGAATAACGGCCCAAGTCTTTCAAGGCTTTTTGGCTATCCAAAAGAGGGGGTAATTTTTCGAAAAGGAGGGAATCATAGATACCGACCGGATTACGTTGGGTTACATGGATTTTAACGTTTACCCCGGGATTGCGGAATTGCTTGGGTATGTTTTGATAATTATAACAATAAAAAGCTTCTTGTTCGAGCAGATTTCCTTTCTCCGGATGCATACGGGAAGGTTGTTCAATAATTACAAAATTATCTCCTAAATCGTATTTCCAGCGGCTTTCCTGTTTACAGGATTTGATATAAATATGTCCTTGTTCATCATAATCAAACCGGATTTCAGCTTTTGTCGAGAATGGAGAACTTACTTTTCGCTGATTAGTAAGTAACACTTGCCTGTACAATTGATAGTCAATATATTCAAAAGAAATTTGTTTGAGAATATGCCGGTGAAAGTCGATGACCAACGTCCCTTTACAGGATATTTTAGTTTGTTCCGGATAAGCTGTCGTTTTTGTCCTGAATGTATATACATAATCCAGACTATCAGAATCCACAGGTGTGAACTCATAACAGTCTGTGCCTGAAAAGAGGGGGCCGTACAATTGGATAGTCCGGAGTAAAGTAAAAATTTTACGGGTTCCGGCATCAAACCGTATGCCTTCGGTTGTAATATACATGGTGGATAAAGTATCTGTACCGTCATTGGTGAGATTATAACTTCTGGCGCTGTAGGCCGGCACAAAATAGGATTTGAATTTCTCATCCCAGTTATTTTTCGGCTGTATATCGCCGGAAGTAAAGTAATAACCATATTCCCGTCTGTATTCAACTGCTGAATCCCGGTACTCCGTTATTTTTTCATATTGGGCTTTTCCGTAAAAATGGCAATAAGGGGGAGTATTCCGGGAGAGTTTTTTTAGTTTTGAACTTACTTTTTCCAAAAGTTCCTCCGTAGAGATACCTTGAATTACAGTTTCTTCCAGTTCATAATGCAGGGATTCCAGGACAATTTTTCCAGTTTGTTGCAGGTCGGCCAGGGTATAGGTTTCAGTTTTATACCCCATTCCCTGAAACTGAATAGAGTCCGAAAGTGCTATTAAAGAAGTATGGAGAATGCATTCTCCGTCGATATCCGTTGTCGTCAATAAATAACTTTTGTTTTTATTTACTACATATACCCCAAATAAAGGATGAGACCGGGTATCCGTGACTTTAAGTTGTAAAATCTCTGGTATTGTTGTTTTTGAAAGTTGTGCCTGAACTGAAAACAGAAGATTCCAGAGGCATAATAACAAAAAGATTTTCTTCATATAGAATATCAGTTGTATTTTTCTAAAACCTGTTTCAAACTTTCAGCAGATAAGGGTTTTGTTAGGAAATCGTTACAACCCGCCTTTAGTGCTTCGTTTTTATCGGATTCAAAAGCAAATGCTGTCAGAGCGATAATAGGAATATCAACCGATTGTTGCCGGATCCGGCGGGTTGCCTCCAGACCATCCATATCCGGCATTTTGATATCCATGAGTATCAGCGAAGGGGAATGGCTTTGAAACTTTGCTATGGCTTCGTATCCATTTGTGGCCCGGATTAACTGATATTTTTTTCCGATTAATGCCTGCAACAATAAATAATTACTGTCGACATCCTCGGCTACTAATATGGTTTTCTGATCTTTAGCTGAATATTTAGGTTTTGTAAGAAGCTCTTTTTCCTGTTTTTCTTCTTTTTCTTTCTGCTGTTGGTAAGGGATAACAAAACGGAAAACCGATCCTTCCCCTTCTGTAGATTCCACCCAGATACGGCCCCCCAGGTTCTCAATGATCATCTGGCATATCGCTAATCCCAAACCGCTTCCCTGAGCGAAGGTATTGAGTTTGATAAAACGGTTGAAGATATTCTGAATATTTTTGGGTGCAATTCCAATTCCGGTGTCTTTGACATAAAATTCAATTTCATTTGTCTTTTCTTCAAAACCAAAATGTATTTCTCCTTTGTGGGTAAACTTCTGGGCATTTGTCAGTAAATTGGAAAGCACCTGAGCCAGACGGTTTTTATCGCTGATCGTGACAATATTGGAAAAAGAATCGTCATATATCAGTTGTACATTTTGTGGGGTTCTCGGTTTATGTATATCGTAAAGGCCCAGGCATAATTCTCTTAAATCAACCGGTTTCTGAACAAATTCCAATGTTCCTGCCTCGATTTTTGATAAATCGAGTATGTCATTGATCAATTGCAATAATAAGTCTGTATTTTTATCGATAATATCGTAGTATTGTTGTTTGTCATCCGTTTCGTCCGTTTCGGCAATTAATTTGGAAAAACCGACGATGGCGTTTAAAGGAGTACGGATTTCATGGCTCATATTGGCCAAAAAAGCGGATTTTAATTTGTCTGATTCTTCTGCTTTAATCCGGGCTTCAATTAATTCTTTTTCCGTATTTTTTAAGTCTGTGATATCCCAGGAAATACCGATGATTAAAGGGGGTTTATCTTCAGAGGGGACCAGCGTCTTAATCGTATTGACAATTCTTTTCTCCCCGGAGGCGGAACTATATTCTTCCTGGAATTCAATTTTTTGGCCTTCGTTTAAAAGCCGCAGATCGTCTTTTTTGAATTTTAGCGCATCTTCTTTATTGGGAAAAATTTCTTCATCCGTTCTTCCGAGTACCTTTTCTGCCGGAATATGGGAATGCTCTTCGAAAGCTTTATTCCAGTATAAATAACGGAATTCATTGCCTGTATCTTTTACGAACAGGTAAACGGGGACATTATTGAGGATAGTGTCCATAATATAATTCAGTTCCCTTATTTTTTTCTGTTGCTGTTTGCTTTCGGAGATATCATGGGCAAAGGTCCATACAATTTCTTCTCCTGTCAGATTTTCAATGATATAAGTAGTAATTTCTAAGCAGACGGTTTTGTTCTCTTTGTTTGTATGCGTCGTATGGTAAGTTAACGGACGTTTAAGTCGTTTGAGTTGGGAGATAAACCTTTCCCATTGGTTTTTATTGCTATCCGGATAAATGTCGTAGATTTTATAAGCATGAGGTTCTCCCTGAATTGAATAATGTTTGCGGAACTGACTGTTTGCAAAGATGAGATTCCCTTCAATGGTGGAAGCATAGATTTCTTCTACAGAATTATTGATAGCCGATTTTACCATTTGTAATTCATCCTGTGTTTTGACAGCCTCTGTGATATCACGGCAAATACAAAGCACATTGTGATCTTCCAAAGGAAGCATACGGTTTTCGAAAAAATGATTTTCGTTATCTATTTTTAATGTATGATGCGAAACAGAAGGGGATTGGGTCATAACCGAATGGTCTAAATTCGATTTGACGATGGAATAGGCGTCCGGAGGGAGTATTTCCCGTATATTTTTCCCAATCATATCCCTTGAAGATCCTCCGACATGTACTGTATTTTCGGAAGATACTAAATCGATATAATTACCTTGCTGATCCAGTATAGATAACATATCGGGAAGAGCATCCAGAATATGATAACTGTTCTCTTTCTTATAAGCATGTATATTTTCTTTCAGAGAAGAAGGACTGTTGTTACTAAAAGAGCCAGGACAATCTTTTTTTTTCAGATCTGTTTGTGAGATTCGTTCAATCGTATCTTCTAATTCCCTGATCCTTTCTAATAGTTCCTGACGGGAATACTGCTCATAAGATTGCATATATATATATTGTTTTGAGGCAAAGATAGAATAATTCATTGTAAAATGAAATGGAAGAAAATTATTTCATCCGGCGACAGAAATAAAATATATGAAATTGATTATAAATGTATTATCCGGAATATAAACACTCTGTCAGCAGAGGTTGTTATTCGTTCTTTTCATTTAGGGGTTGATGACCTTTTATTCTTGTATCCGTTGGGCTTTTTCCCAGGTACCTTTCCCTTTGTATTTATGGAACGAAAAGAAAGCTTTCAGGACATTTGCATTCATAAAAAGAAAATAGTAAGGAATAAATAAGATTTTTATTTTGATCTTTTTTCGTTGTACTAAAGCACCGCATACTGCCAGCAGATAAAATAATATTTGAAATGCCAGCAGGAGAATGTATATAAGCTGCGGGTTAAGCCATACTAATATAATATTGAGAAAAGGCAGGAGGAAAAGTGCTATCGGAGTTATAGACCAGCGCAGAACCCTGTGGGAAATGTATTGAAAACGCAACAGGCCCAAATGAAAAGGATTGGGGATAAGTAAATTTCCCAGCCTTTTTATGGATTGAAGGCCTCCGGCAGCAATACGTACTTTTCTTTTCTCTTCATTTTTAATATCGGCAGATCCTTTTTCCAAGGCATAAGCGGACTTGCAATAAGCAATTTTATATCCTTTTTGGGCAATTCGCATCGATAGAATAAAATCATCCAGTAAAGTGTCCTCCGGTAAGGGTTCAAACAGAGAAGTCCGTATCGCAAAAAGTTCGCCTGCGGCCCCGACGGCACTGTATAAACGGGAATCCCATTCTTTCAGTTTGGATTCATATGTCCAATAAAACCCTTCCCCCCCTGCTGCTGCCTGGTCTTTATTGTCTACGGCTATTCTTTTTTCTCCCGCCACACAGCCGACACGGGGATCCGAAAATTCTTTTATAATTTCGTGTATTGCTTCTTTATTGAGCATGGTGTTGGCGTCCGTATAGATAACAAACGGAGTTTCTACGAATTGAATGCCCCGGTTAAGGGCAGCGGTTTTTCCTTTTCTCTGGGGAATGTAATGTACAGAAACTTCTGGATACCGGCCTAATTTCTCATTTGTTTTGTCGTTACTTCCATCTGTGATCCAGAGAATTTTTAATTTCTGCGGAGGATAATTCAGTTGGAAACAATTTTCCATTTTTGCATCTACAATGGCTTCTTCATTATAGGCAGCAATAAATAAAGTGATTTCAGGCCATTCCCCGGGTTCGTACCGGATAGGAGCCGGGGCGAAAGCTTCTTTTAGTTTAACCAGAAAATAGAGAATTATCCCATAACCGATAAAAGTATAGAAAACCAGGAATATACAGATCCAGAATAAAATTTCAAGTGTAGGAGTAAGATACATATCAGGTCGTTTAATAAGTCGGTTTTAATTCCAGTTCCATCATTACGGGTTTATGATCACTCCAGGGTAAATTCGGAGACTGATATTGCAGACCATAAAAGGAAGAGGAATAAAGAATAAAATCAATCCGGAGTAAATTTCGTAAGCCCCGGAATGTGTAACCATATCCATTGCCACATTTCCGGAAACCGTCAGAAAGCCTGCCTTTGATGTGATGATAAGTGTAAGAAGCAGGAGTATCATTAAAATCTCCGCATACAATGACCGGATAAGAAGTCGTATCGATCACGTGTCGCACAATATCTGCTTGTTGCGCCCGTATTTTAAAATTTTTTCGGAATGTAGACAAAACATCCCGAAAGTTATTATTAATTTGGCTTAGGTTATTATTGTATAGCTCAGTGGGACTTAATTCCTTTCTTTTCTGACTAAAATCCGTTGTTTGCAAATGACAGTTGATAACCCGGATGGTTTGCGTTCCGATTTGTATATCGGCCCACATAGCATCGTTTTGAGTAACTCCCAAAGGAATTTGTCCGGAATTGATAATCGGATATTTACTGAATATGGCAGATCCCGTATTCGGAGATCCCGGCAGATATTTTACTGTAAAGAAGGGTAAATGCAAGAGCTTACTTAAAGAATCGTTTGGTAATTTAGGATTGTTCCAATATTCCTGGAAACAGACGATACCTACAGAATGTTCGGAAAGATAATCTGCTATGGGGAGTTGGCTGTTTTGTTTACTGAAATCCTTGAAATTTAGTACATTATATGTGGCTATCCGAAAAGAAGTACTATCCGGGGAAGCCGTTTTGGAGGAATGGAATTGAAAAATTGATAACAGGAAAGAGATATTCCATAAAATAGCAATAGCCGGGAGGAAAGCCCATTTCCTTTTTTGTATTGCCCAATACAGCAGAATCAGGAAGTTAAGAAACAAAATAGCAGGCATCCCCAAGCCTGCAAAGGCGATTAGCCCGGATTTTTCCGGAGGAATATAAGCTGCCAGAAAGGCCAGTCCACTGCCTATACTTGCTAACCAGGTGACGAGTATCATAAAAAGGGAAAAAAAATATCTGAGAGCTGCCATACCAGATTTTTCTGCTAAAAGTTTACCGGAAATCAATAAGCATTTCCGGTTTTTATCATACTGTTTTTATTATTTTTCAATATTGTTGAAATCATAATCTTATTTTGATTTGCCTTCAGGAACGTTTTTTATATAAGTAATTTGTATTTGGAGAAAGATACCAATCCTCGTCCTGTTCCCGGTTACTCTGTACCCAGGATTCAAAATGCGGGTAAGCAAGGGTTATTTTTTCCCATTCATGCGGATAAAGGAAAATTCCCGGAATTTGAATTGTCCACATATAGTTGTCGGTTACCACTTGCTGCTGTGCCGGAGTGCCGCTTAAACCTGAATGTTTATAGGTAGGTAAATGAATTTCTATTCGATTTTTCCTTCTGGTCCCGACAATGACAAAATAGTTTAATTTTTTTAATTCGATGTCTTTTACGTCTACCGGGGAGCTGAACTCTATGGATACCTCAAAAGAGTCGGGCGTAGCGTCATTTATCCATTGGGGATAATTACTAATCGTATTGATTATAAGGGACGTATTATTCGATCCCAGCATTTGATGGGCATTGTCAAAGAGAGGAACGACTGTGGAACCCGGATTATTTTCCGTACCATTTCCGTTTCTTTGGAAAATGGATAGCGGTACGTCTTTGGAATAGGAAACGCTTTGAATATCATTTACTTCCAATTGATCAAACTGGATAGCGGCTCCCAATTGACGAGCTGCTCCTACAGCTCTGATAGTCAGGTGTAAAGTCATTTTACTGACAGCATTCTCTTCTTCGTTTTTTATGTAATAATAAGTCATAGAGTCCAGACTGACAACTAAATCATTCAAATCGAAATCGCCCGGGCTGGGAAAATTATCTTCAGAAGCAAAAGTATAGGGGGAGTCAAAAACTATTTTTTGGGGGAATTCCGGTTTTACCGGTTTTTCTGGTGTATAATCGTTTCCCTGGCTACATTCACTGGGTTTGATTTCTATAATAGGGCCGCTGTCCGGATCCTGCATTATTCCCAATATTTTATAGGAATGGGAATTTTGAGGATATGTTTTACAATCCACAATAATATTTTTGTGAAAGATAACAGTCGGCTTATGGTTGTCCGGGCAAATTAATTCTCCTATTTGAACCAAAGCATATTCTCCTTTTTCCCCTGTTCCCTGAAAATTATTTTGTCCCTCATTGGCCGTACGCAGGATTTCTGTTTGTAACATGGCTGAAAAATCCATATTAATGTGAGAATTCACTATACTGATTTCCTCGCTTGTAAAGGAACATTCAGGGGCAATATTGAGCACAGAACCGGAAGGCATGTTCACTTGTTTGATATTGGTATAACATTCGTTCGTAAATTCATAAGAATCTCCGCTTTTTAAGAGGTTTGCGTAGCATTTCCCTTTATTGAGAATTTTCATGCCCCTTCTTTCCGAAGTAATTTTGTCGCAATAGAGGGTTCCTTCATTTTGAAGGATACCGTTATTCTGGAACTGAAGTGTAATGAAAAGTTTCTCTTCCTCTCCTAACTGGCCTCCTGGGGCAATATACAAAGGAGCATCAGGGGCATTAAACTGAAGTCTGCAAGGCGTTTGTGCAAGTAGTTTCCCGGATTCCAAAACATAAATCTTTTCATTCCTTTCCAATATTGTCAGTTCGCTTGTATTATTCCATGTCCCCGTAATGTACAATGAACACCCTGCTCCATAGCCGGGAAACGTAATTTTTCCGGTATAGCTCGTCCGGATAATATAATTTTTCCCTGGAGAAAGATTGGTATTTTGCTGGGTTCCGCTGATTTCAATAACACCTTCCGGAATATCTACAGTCAGTTCCTGTAAAGGGGGATTGAAGGAGGTAAGCTTTTGATTGGATATGTTGGTCTGGGCTACGGGAGCAAAACTACAATTCAGTTGTCCTTGTTCGATTGCGGCCTCTTTTATACTTTTTCGTCCTCCAGGGCTCGTCTGCCGGATATATAAAATAGTTTGTGTACGGGGAACCGTAATATTTTTTATTAAAGGTTTAGAAGCAGTACCCCATCCTATTGCACAGAGAGCTGCTGCCGGATCTAAAAGTGGATTTTTATCGAAAATTTCGATTGTATAAGGGTATTGTCCGTTGTACAGATCGTAAGGTGTAATTTCTACGGCAACCGAAGTTGTCGTTGACCAGTCAAAATTATCCGGAATGTTTTGAATAAAATAATCCCGGCCCAAAGCTTCCGGGTCGTAAGTATCTTTGTGACAACTGCTGAAAATAAGGATAAAACCTAGAATAAAAATTACCGGTCGGATAAAAGATGTCATCTACTAATTATTAAATTTACAAATACTGCTCTCTTTCCTAACTAGGGACAAAAGTATAACATTTTTTGAGGAATGACAACTCTTGGTTATCAGATGTCTGCTGAATACACTAGATTCTTTATTCAGGTGTCCGGTCCGGGGAAGGAGCACTGCTTAGAGATAATTTCATAAGAATCGGATTATGGTCACTCCAGGGCAAATGAGGAGATTCATAACTTATACCTTTAAATAAGGTGTCGTAAGCTACGAAATCAATCCGTAAAAGACCTTTGATACCATTAAATGTATGTCCGTAACCTTTCCCGCAATTTTGAAAACCATCCAATAAATGGTTTCCTTTAATATGATTATAGGCAAATGAGATGGGAGTATCGTTAAAGTCTCCGCAAACAATAACCGGATAAGGGGTGATATCTATGATTTCCCGTACCTGCCTGGCTTGTTCTGCACGGATTTGAAAATTTTCTTTTAATTGCCCTAATAATTTTACCAATGTCCGGGCCTGGCCTTTCCAATTTTTGACACTTTTATATTTTTCATATTTTTCCCGGTTTATATTTACATCAGTTGTTTGCAGATGATTATTGAAAACCCGGATCGTATCATTTTGAATTTTTATATCCGTCCACATACTGGAATTCTTTTCGGAATTGAAATCAATTTTTCCGTCTCGGATAATGGGATAACGGCTGTATATACTGATTCCAAAATTTGCCCAATCCGTCTGACGGTTAAAAAATACCCGGCGGTAAGGAAGTCCTAACCTGGTCTTTATATAATTTGTATCTAAATCTGCTTCTTCACAATGTTCCTGTATACAAAGAATATCGATGTGATTGTCTTTTACAAACTGTTTTATATTATATTGAGGATTTCGTGCAATATAATAGAAACCTTCGACGTTATAACTGGCAACTGTAATCTGTTTCCCTCGGGAAATTTCCGGTAAATCTTTCCAGGGGGATTGAAACATGGCCTTAAAAAAATTATAATTCAGAAGGATGGTTAATAAGGGTAACAAAGCCCACCATTTTTTTTGAAAAATCCAGAAAAGAAAAAGGAGAAAATTTCCCACTAACAGCAGGGGCATAAATAAGCCTGAAAAAGCCGGTACCCACCATTTATTCGGGTCGGTAAAAGGAGCCAGTAATCCTACTAATCCTAAAAGAGCAAACCCCAAAGCTGCCGGTTTCATCAGCAAATAAAAGAAAAACCTGAGTGCAGCCATTTTTATAATACGTTTTGGGGATTAATTGCTTGCAAAATTAGGAATATTCGGGAAAAAACGGATTTATTTCTATTATTTTATCAGATTAGAGTCTTCATCTTTATATTCTGTTTTCCGGGTAAAAAGATTTCCGATATTTTTTATATTTTTTATTACCCGGATTTTAAAACTATTGAAAAAAGAGCCGTCTTGTCCTACCGTATTATATCCTGTTACAGCGCGGGCTTTACGTTTACGGACAAAACAGATTTTTCCGTATTTTTTCAGACCTAGAGCCATGGATCCATCTTCTCCCCGGATGATATCTACCCGGTAGCCTACTTTTCGCCCGTATTCAGTGTTATAAGCGAATACCAGGCCGCGTACACTGAGTTCCGGTCGTTTGATTGATTGAAGGTATAGATGGATATCCCGAAGCAATTCGTACAGTTTGACTCCTAACCAGGGATGCTGTTGATCCGGAATATAGCTCCAAAGAGAAGAGACGGCCACAATACCGGGTTTTTCAAGCTGATTTACTAACGTTTCCACGTATTGGGGGGGATACAGGGTGTCGGAGTCAATGCAGATATAGTATTTTCCCCGGGCATGTGACAGGCCGCAGCGGCGGGCATAGCCACAACTATGTTGATGTTCAGTGTAGAAAGGCACACCGGTAGCTTGAAATATTTCAGCAGTTCTATCGGAAGAATCGTTATCGACTCCTATAATTTCCAAAGGATATTTGCATCGGCTGTCACTCAGGGACCAAAGATTGGCCAACAAGTGTTTTTCTTCGTTATAAGCAATCACGACCACAGAAACCAGGGGCTGATCACTTTGAAGGTGCCGAATATTCTCTTTTACCTGACTGATAATCGTTTGAGAAGCCTCATGAAAGGGTTTTTCGTAAACAGAGAGATATTTTTTATACCAGGTCATAAGCATTCATTTTTAAAGTTTGTAAACACCTTAGCGTAAGAACATACAAACATTTTCTATTTTAAAACATCTTCGAATAATTTTTCCCACTGCTGTCCGATGTTTTCCATTTTAAAACGTTCCACATGCTTGCGGGCCGTTTGTCCCATGCGTTTGCGTATCTTATCGTGTTCGATAAGGTAACAGATTTTTTCGGCTAATTTTTCAATATTTCCGTTTTCAACGAGTAATCCGTCTATACCATCTTCGATGATATCCCGTGGACCACAAGGACAACTGAAAGATACTGGAGGGAGACCGCAAGCCATAGCCTCAATGATTACCATACCAAAACCTTCGTAACGGGAACTCAATACAAACAGAGAACTTTCTATGTATTTTTCAGTAATATTGGAGACAGAATGTTCTAATTTACATGTATTTTGCAGGTTTAGGCGGTCAATTTGTGCCTGTAGTTCTTCCCGCATCCCGTCCCCATATATAGAAAGAGTCCAATCCGGGTGTTTTTCCGATACGATTTTCCAACTATCAATCAACAGGTCGAAACCTTTCTGGGGTACATATCTCCCTACGGCAATCACTTTTTTATTTTCGCAAACAGACGTATTTTCTGGAAAAAAAGATAAGGGATTATAAATGACTGAAACATTGTTGAGTTCCGGCCATTTTGCTTTGTCTTCTTCGCTGAGGACAATAAAACGACGGAGTTTTTTAAGTTCCCGTATTAATTGTCCCATCCAGTATTTGGCTATACCGTTTTGCACAAAAGCAGGAAGGCGGTAATTTTTAAAATCGCGGTAATTTGCACGGCTGAAATGAATTTCTCCCAATTTGACACTTCCGTCATCAATTTTATTAATAAAATTGATGTCCCGGCGAAGCAAGGAAATGGTGATGTCGGGTTTTATCTGTTTTAAGCACGCTGTCAACTGACGGCGAAACCGTTTCTGTTTTTGAAAATAACCCGTAATTTTCTTTACAGGTGAAACCGAATATAGATCGTCGAAATTAATGCCTAGCTGGATCAGATGTATTTCCGGTGCTAATGGATAATAAGGCGGGGTATTTCTGCCTTCGGTGAGAATGATATAAATTTCGTATTTATCCTCTTGGCCGGCTAAGTAATTAGCTTTAAGAGAGAGCACTCTTTCCATTCCACTGGGATAATAAAGACCGGGAATACAGTAGGCTATTTTGATTTTCATAAAATAATAACTTCTGTTGCAAATATAACTATTTATGAAATATTTAAAACCATGTAAAGAATTATTTTGACAGAGCAAATTCACAGGGAAAAGGAACTATACAAAGGGGAAAAAACAGTTTGAATATTGAAAATGTTAGTTATTTTTGCAGCGATAAAATAATAGTAATATTTTTCAAAAAATTTTTTCAATAAATAAAGAAGTATGAAATTTTGTGTGGCATATTGTCGTATTTTCTACCTTGTCTGTATTGTTTTATTGCTGTGTTCTTGTTTAAAACATGCTGGTTTGTATAAGGGACCGGATCCGGGAGTATTAAAAGAGCCGCTTTATATCTATCCTTTTTCCCGGGAAACCAATGGAGTAACTGCTGAGATTACGATACAGACCAGAGAGAATGTGGATCTGGAACAGTTGAAAGTCGAAATACCACCACTTAAATATAATAAATCGTGGTTGTTTACTTTGACACAGGATGATTGTAAACATGCTGCTTATTGTTATACCTGGGCGGCGATAAACGGGCGTCCCCTAACGGAGAAATATTACTACGACGTCCGGCATTATTTGTACAATGATCTTCCTCCGGATGTGTATTATCTGGGAAAAACACTGGGCTCAACAGATGGGGCTGGAAACGAGGTAAGGTTCAATTTTACAACGACATTGGCTCCGGAATGGAATTTTATGAATGCGGAGTGCGGAGTGTCTTTTGGGGGAGCGACCAATAATTATCGTTTTTATATGAAGTCAGGACTAATTTGGGATGATGTGGTGGATATGGTAAATTACGGGACAGGAATAGCTTTTCATGATGTAAATACGACTAATGTGGAAAACGTAGATTCTATTGTATTGCACTATACCTGTTCTCAGGATAGTATACTCAAATATTTGGCTGGACGTGGATGTAAAATGTTGGCAGAACCGAATGGGAATAAAACTTATGTTATGGCGGCTCAGCGGTATACTCCGATTCAACTGATGACGGCTCAGGCTCAAACGGTAAAATTATTTCCTTTTAAAGTAGAAAATGATCTACAGGGACAATTGATAAACCGGATGTTTTCAGATATAGATTATACAAAGAAATTTATTGAATCGCAGTTGCAATTAAAGCAGGAGGAACGGGAAGCTGTTTGTGTAGGAGTACACGGTACGGGTACGGACTGGATAGAATTCTTTTTATGGCTGAATGATAATTATGGAAAAGACGGAGAGGATTCGATGTGGTTTACGAGCCTAGAAGAATATTATGAATACAATTATTACCGCATACATGGAAGAATTGAAAAAGAGATTCTGAATAAAAATAGCTTTAAGTTAAAGATTGATTTACCGGCAGGAGAATATTTTTATTATCCTTCAGTAACGTTAAATATAGAGGGACTGGCTAAAACAGATATACTTGCAGTATCTGTTGATGATGCAGTAAAAGGATTATCCTGGGGAGAATACGGGGAAGGGACAATGGTGAATATAAATTGCAGTAAATGGCTGCTCGAGCATGCTACACATTTTGTTGAGCAATATGAAAAGAATCCGACGGATATTACCCGTCGGGATGCTCATTATTTTGTGGCAATGTTAAAAGAATCTCCTCAGAAAGAGGCTTTATTGAAACGAATTAATTGACTATTTGTGGTTCTTTCTGTATTTTTATCTTTCACTGAAATTTTACCGGTGAAGGGATGTTTGTTTTTTATAAAGAAATATCCTGCGTAGCATTTTTGTGAGGTGTTCTGATGCCAGATGTAAAATGTAAGCGCAAGAAATTATACCAATAATCGACAATAAGAATCCGGTAGGAAACCGGAATTTAGAAAAATATCCCATTATAATGAATTGTACAATATAAATATCTAAGGTTAATTCAGATATAAAAGAAATTACTTTGATGATTTTTACCTGATGAGTATGTTTGGCAAAGTAACTGCAAAGTTTGAACATATATAAGGAGAATAAGCTTAAAAATATGGGTAATAGCAGTTGTAAATTATATACAGGTGACTGTGTGTGGAGTATTTGGATTTTTAATCCGTAATATATAGCCAGAATAATAAACAAGAACAGTAAAATTAATTTTACATTGCCTGTAATCAATCGTTTTGATGCTGTAATGGCACCCAAAAGCATGATGATATAATAGAAATACCAGTGTAAAAAGTAATTGTCCGAGATATTTTCTATAATCCAGTCAGAATGAGGTGTAGCAAAGTAGGTGATTAAAAAAGGGAGTAGAAAAAACAGACAGACATATAAAAGAGAATGAGAAAAATATTTTAAAGTAAAAAAGAACAGAATATAAAATAAGAGAATGGCTTGCAGGAACCAATAAGGTGGAATAATATAATCTATTAGACTATAATGGCTTATTCCTAATAAAGAACAAAAGGCTATAAATATCCATAAACTGGGATATATTCTGGTATATCTTCTGGTAATCCAATAATAAAATCCTTTTTCTCTGTTGCTTAAATAGAGGGCATATCCGGATGAAAAGAAAAACAGTGAGTTGCCCAGAGCTCCGCCAGTGGATAAAAGTTGAAGGGAAGGAGGGTAGAGCGGCCCTAAATGGGCATTTGTTATGAGTATAGTAGCGAAAAAGCGCATAAAAGATATTGCTAATCTTGAAGAATCTGTATTTTCCATAGATTTGTCAAATTTGGGGAAACTTACTTGGTAGATATAGGTGCAGGAATTTTTTCCAGAACTAATTTCATTTGTTCTTCCCAAGAAAGATGACGAACCGTATTCCGGATTTCCTGAGGAGACAGGTGGACAGTGGGATAGAAGCGGATGATTTTTGCTATATCAATGGAAGATTCGTCTTCGGGTACTTTCAGGATATAGGGCATTTTTTCAAAATCTTCATCTGTTTCGGAATAGATGAAAGGAATGCCGCGGGCAGCATATTCCCTGTTTTTAAGGGTCTTTATTTTATGAATACCGGAACGGTGACGGCCCAGACTGCCGATTCCAAAATCACATTGTTCAAATAATTGTTCGAGGGCTTCTCCATGTTGTTTCCCGTGAAAAATTACATAAGATTCCAGATGATTCTCCGCAATAACGGGCAGAAGTTCATCGCGTTCGCGTTGTCCGCTGAGATCTCCTACGATATGAAAATATACCTTGTAGGTTTGAGGAGTGGTGTAATATTCGGCTAACCCCCGGATAAGACGGTCGTATCCGTGCCAGTAATGAATTTCGGCCACTCCGATGAGGTGAAGTTCCCGGTCGGTATTGTTGACCTGTTTCTTTACGGGTATTTCCGAAAAGTCGATGCCATTGGAAATCTGTATGGTCGGTACTCCGAATATAATTTTGTAGTCGGAAAAAGTGACGATGGCATTCAGCAGATGAGCTAATTTTTTGCGGAAACAACGGTCGATGAATCGTTCCGCTTTCATAAAAGGGGTGATATATTCCTGATCATAGGGATAGGTCGGTATTTCCATTACAATCTGTATACCTGCTTTTTTCATCTGACGAAGCATTCCAATGGTAAACGGATTCGCATTGTGATTTGAGCGCATATAGACGATGTCTATCTGATGGCTGATAGCATAATTGACAACGGAATGGTATTCCAGCCTTTTCCTGATTTTTCCGTAAAAGGCCCTGCCATAATCTGCAATTACCTGATCGTTTGCTATCCGGCGCTTCCCGGAAGCATTTTCCTGAAGATAACAAAGATGGGTTTCCAGGCCGTTGGCTTTCAGTGCCCGGACCTGTGCCTGTATCTTTTTACTGATCCCATTTGCAGGATCGAAATCATGGAAAATCAGAAAAAGTGCTTTCATTTTAGGAGAAATGGAATATTTATTCTTTAAATCAAACTGTTTTTATACTTTTGTTCAATTTATTTAAAATTGATGGTAGAATCACGGGTCCATAAAAGTATCGTAAATGCAAAAGTAAATTTAATATTTTACTTTATTACTTTATTTTTATCCTTCTTTTCGCGGAAGATATTTTTAAACTGTCTGGGAGATGATTTTGTGGGATTGACCGGAACCCTTGCGAACTTACTGGATTTTCTGAATTTAGCGGAATTAGGAATTGGTGCAGCTATCGGAACAGTGTTGTACAAACCTTTATTTGACAATGATAAAGAAAAAATCAACGAAATTATTTCGGTGTTCGGATATTTTTATCGCATGGTGGGTTTGTTGATTTTAGGAGGGGGGATACTATTATCCTGTTTTTTACCTTTGATTTTTGCTAAAACAGGTTTCCCGCTGCCGTTAATTTTTTTCGCTTTTTATACCTTCTTAACTTCTTCCCTAATCGGTTATTTTGCAAATTATAAGCAGACATTATTAGGAGCTGATCAGCGGAATTATGTTGTGACGGCTTGTTTTCAGACTACTAATCTGTTAAAGACGCTGGTACAGATTATGCTGGCTTATTACACCGGAAATTATTATTTGTGGGTAGTTATTGAACTGTGTTTTGGAATTATTTATAGCATTGTGCTGAACCGGAGGATTCATCAGGTATATCCCTGGCTTCGTTCTGAAGTGAAAAACGGGAAATTATTACGTAAGCAGTATCCATTGATTATGACTTATTCCAAACAATTATTTGTGCATAAAATTGGATCGCTTGTACAATTTCAGATCAAACCTTTGCTGATTTATAGTTTCGTGTCGTTGCAGGTCGTTGCTTTTTACGGCAATTATGCTTTAATCGTAGATAAAGTAGCTTTGCTGATTAAAAATATTTTAGGCAGTACGGGGGCCGGGGTCGGCAGTTTGGTTGCAGAAGGGGATCAGAAGCGGATCCGGAAGGTATTTTGGGAATTAACGGCTTTGAATTATTTTATTGCGGGGGTACTGGTTTTTTCTATTTTCCATTTAATTGAACCGTTTATTGTATTGTGGGTTGGAAAGGAGTATGTGCTGAACAAGGCGGTAATAGTGATCATTTTGGGAAATATGTTTATCATGCAGACGCGTGGGACGAACGATCAGTTTTTGTTTGCTTACGGTTTGTTTAAAGATGTCTGGGCCCCGGTTGTTGAAACCGTATTGAGCATTTCCATATCTGTAGTATGCGGTTCTTTCTGGGGATTGGAAGGAGTACTGTTGGGAAGTGTTGTCAGTATGTTTATGATTGTGGGATTATGGAAACCTTATCTGCTGTATCATTGGGGATTTAAAGATAGAGTGAAAGGGTATTGGAAAGAAATCGTCCGTTACATAGGATTGATTGGTGCGGGATGGGGTATTTGCGCTTATCTGATCCGGTATATTCCTGTGGATCCTTATCGGGGATATGGCAGCTGGATAATGTATTCTGCTATTATCGTCCTGCTGATTAGCGGTTTGCTGGGAGGGTTATTTTATTCCTTCACGAATGGATTCCGGTATTTTGTTTCCCGTGTATTACTTCGTTTGAGGGGACGGTAATCCATGCATTTTTTTAGTGAGATACCAGGAGAATAAGCGGAAGAAAACGTTTACTCCCAGAATTTTTAAGGTTACTATCCAAGGGAAAAGAGATTTGTTGTTACCGGTAAAAATGTCCTGCCAGCGAGGTACATAGTTGTTTACCTGTTTCAGATAAGGACGGACATCTGCTTCTGGCGCGGAGAGATGGGCGGAGATCAGTCGCCGGAACAAACGGGAAAAGGCTTTTACCCGCACGGGTTTTAAAAGGGAGTATTCGCTTATCTTTGCATAATTGTGTAAATGGGCTTCAAAAAGGTCAATATGTTTGCTAAAATCATAGGAAGAAGATTGTGAATTATTGCGTATCAGCACAAAATATCCCCCTTTTTCCGAAATAAAGACGGTATTACATTTTTCAACAAAATCGGCAATTAAATAAGTATCTTCGGAAAGATGCCCTGTTCGGTAACGCAATCCTTCGAAAACAGATCGGCGAAAAATTTTATCCAGATTAGAAAAATGAAGGATACTGCCAGACCACCAATTCAATAAAATTTGATCTTTCCCTTGTATGAGGCGGGAGGGTACTTCGAGTTTTTCCGTTTTCCCGTCCGGATAACAATTAAAATACGGAAATTGGAGTATATCAATATCGGGATGTGTTTCCAGATCGTTTACATTTTCATAACTATCGGGTGCAAGGGAATCATCCGGGTCTAACATGGCTATATATTTTCCGGCACATATATCCAAGCCGGCATTCCGGGCACTGCTTACTCCTCCGTTAGGTTTGTGAATAACTTTAAAGCGGCTGTCTAAAGCCGTATATTGATCGCATATTTTGCCGGAATCATCTGTGGAACCGTCATCTATCAGTATGACCTCAAAATTTTGGAAAGTTTGAGCCAATACGCTGTCCAGACACTTTTTTATATAAGGTCCGACATTGTATACGGGAATGATAATACTTAGCAAAGGAGAATTCATAATTCGTCTGTTTATTTTTCTGCGAATATACTTATAAATTATTAATTTTGCCTTAAAATGAAAATATGCCGTTGTTAAGTATTGTCATTCCGGTTTATAATGCGGAAAAATATCTGGAAGATTGTGTCAGTTCCGTATTGGCTCAAGAGTTTACGGACTATGAGGTGATATTGGTGGATGATGGTTCATCGGATTCTTCTCCGGATATATGCGACCGTCTGTCAGCACGAGAGAAGCGTATACAGGTCATTCATCAATCCAACCAAGGGCAGGCCGGAGCCCGTAACCGGGGAATTGAACGGGCAGAAGGTGAGTATATCGGTTTTTGTGATAATGACGATATGCTGGCGCCGGAGATTTTTAAAATACTTATTGAACAGGCGACCGCGGGTAAAACAGATGTATCAGCCTGTTCGTATCAAGTGAAAGAAGCATCGGGTAAGCTGACGCATGCTTCTCATTCAGGGCAACGGTATCAATGGAACCGTTTTGAAGGTATGCGGGAATTCCTGAGCCGTGAGAAAATGGATATTTATGTATGGACAAAGATATACCGGAGAGAATTTTTAAATAATTGCAATATTCGTTTTGAAATAGGACGGAGTGATGAGGATTTCTTGTTTAATCACCGGGTATTTATAGCGGCAACTTCTACCGTATTCGTAGATAAGGGGCTTTATACATATTATGTAAGGGAAGCGTCCGAATGCCGGATGCTTTATCGGAGAAACCTGAAAAAATATCTGCGGGATACGTTATACCGCACTTACCGTATAGAGAACATAACGGCCCGTTTGTTTCCGGATTTACTATATTTAGCCAAAAGGCAGACGATCTTTTATCATGTGATGATGCTGGGCCGGATTACAGAGACAGGTATTCAGGATTGCAGACGGCTGTGGATATATATCCTTCGTTATCTCCGGTCGAATTACCGGCAGGTCGTAAACGAACGCCATTATTGGAGCATGTCACTTCCGGGAGTGTGGCTGATGATGATCATACCCCCGCAATTGTATTATATTTATCGCAGGAAGATGCGTAAGAACTAATGTTTGAGAAACATTACGGCCAGGTATTTGGGTTTCAGGTATTTTAGATAGCCTTCTTTGATACAAATGCGGAAGATGCGGAATTTTTCTTTTGAAAGTAAAGTTCTGGCCTGCCAGATAACAGCGTTGAGCGTCATACGGAAATATTTGTCAAGGATAGTTTGTATCTCCGGGGATTTGTTTTTTCTGTAACAGGATATCTGTTGAAAAGTGGTGAAATAACCTTCTATATTCTTCCATGTAAATTGCTGTCCCATAATAGAAGTATCTCTAAGCCTGTGTTGGGGAAATATTTGAGGAATATAGCTTACTTTAGAGGCGTTGAGATATAATAGAAGGGTGTACAATTGGTCTTCGTGTATGATTCCCGGGAAAAAAGAGAGGTTCAATTGTTTGAGGTAATCGTGCCGGATAAAGTTCAACCACACGGGGACGCGAAGAGTAGAGGTATCAAGCTGATATGTGAGCCAATTGATTCCACTTTGGGTTTGAGGGCCCGGATAAGCCTGGTGGGTATAACTTTGTCCGGTATATTTATTGTGGGTATTGATACAAATGGCATCGAAAAAGACAAAATCGAGATTTTCCTGGGTGCATTTTTGGTAACAGGTTTCCAAAGCCTTTGGAGCCAGCAGATCGTCGCTGTCCATAAAGTAGATGTATTTGCCCTGGGATTCCTGTACACCCCGGTTACGGGAGCCGGAAGGGCCCTGATTTATGTTTTGGTGGTAGACTTTGATGCGGGGGTCTTTGTTCGCCTGTTCCCGGATAATTTCCAGGCTGTTGTCCGTAGAGCCGTCGTCAATAGCAATGATTTCAATTTCCCGAAGCGTTTGAGCACAGATACACTCCAGTGTTTCCCGAATATAAGAGGCTGTATTGTAGACAGGGATAATAACGCTAACTAAAATAGATTCCATAAAACCGGTCCTTGTTTGTGTATATTAATAGGATTTTATCCATTTTTGCTGTTGTTGATCATAATGTTTGATCGGACGGGCGGGATTACCTGCCACGATACAATAGGGGGGAACATCGTGGGTGACGATACTTCCGGCAGCCACAATAGAATGCCGGCCGATAGTAACTCCTGCCAGAACAACAGCATTGGCTCCGATCCAGACATCGTCTTTAATCGTAACGGGCGATATTGTTACTCCCTGAGAGATGATCGTTTGCTGTATTTCCTGATAGTTATGGTTCAGGCCGGAGACGACTATTCCCTGGGCCAAATTGACGTAATTTCCGATATGAACGGGACCGATGATCGTATTACCTATGCCAATGCGGCTATGATGACCGATATAAATGTCTCCTACCATGTTGTTGACCGTAGAGTAACTTTCCATTACCGAATAGGCACCCAGGCTGAACTGGTTGAAAGGAACGAGGTCTTTCCGGGCATTTCGGTACAAGACAGAACCTTTTCCGCGTTGAATATAGAGAGGACGGACCCACCGAAGCCAGCGTCGCGGACGTGTTTTTACAGGATGTATCAATAGCCCGTGGATAAAGCGTTTTAAACGGGGATTCCTTTTAATTTTTTCTTTTAAACAAGCAAACATCGTTTACAGTTGGGTTTGTTCAATGATTTTGATGATCTGTTTCTCAGCATTCGTTTTGATCCGGAATTCTACCCGGCGTGAGCGGACTTTGTCTTCCTCTCCATTGGAGGTGAGAATGGGCTTGCTGGAAGAAAGCCCATTAGCCGTTAAATGATTTTTAGTCCAGGTAAACAAATCTTCGTCCTGTATATTTGAGAGCAGATATTCTAATACATTCCGCGTACGGTTCTGGGATAGTTCCATATTGTAAAAATACGCTTTCCGCAGAGAAGTTTCACCCTCCCATTCACTGGAAGTATGCCCTTCGATGCGAATTTCTTCAATGTCATTCTTGTATTTGGGATCGTTCAGGATTTGAAGAAAGCGGGGGAAAAAATTATTGAGGATAATCTTAAAATGATCATTAAGGTCGGCGCTACCTACCTTGAAGAGAATTTCAGGGTATTCGAAACGGATGGAGAGAGAGGAAGGATCAATTGTGGCATTCCATTCTTTAAGATTACTGGAAAATTCTTCCCGCAGATCGTTTGTCAGTTCTATCTGGACTTTTTTATAATCGGTAGCGACTGTTGTTACTTTGTTTTTATCCTGGATAGCATTGGTCATATAGCCCACGGAGATAAATAAGAAAATAAGCATCAGAACAAATACGACGCCGGCGACAATTGCCCAGGGGGATTCTTCGTTGGTTTGAAAAAAGTTCATCACTTATAAGTTTTAAATGTTCATTACTCTTCCGGAGATTTATAAAGAGCGTTATGACTTTGGTTCAGTTTTTTAATAATGTGTTGCAAGGTTTGAGTGAACAGGATCAGTTCCTTTGTATCCCTTTCGCGTTTTTCATTCATTTGTTTGATTTGTACCGTAACTTGTTCACCTGTGTTTTTCACCAATTGAGAAAGTTCATCTACTTGAGCAGTGATTTTTTTATTACTGCGGTTAATGCCCCTTTCCAGTAAAGTTTCAAGATTTTTGTTTGTAGCTTCTGTAGCAAGCAACAAGGTTTCAAGGCGTTCGTAAAGGCGCCGGTTTTCTTCCTGTGTAATACTGAGGTATTGGGCTTGCTTTTGCATGATTTGGGAAGTGTTACGGGCCAGATCGTACAGGGCTTTGTCCTGGAACAATTCCGTTGCCTGTACTGTTCCGTCGGGATTCAGCACAGGACCAGCTTTGTGAATGTTTTCTTTTATAGCAATCAGTTGGTTGAGGATTTCTTTCATTACCGGTGCAGGAGATCCGTCATTGACTTTATTTTCTGCATAACGGATACCTTTATCCAGTAAAATTTCAAGGTTTTCGTTTGTCGTTTGACTGCTTTGCAGCAGTTGTTGCAATTGTTCGTAAAGGCGCCGGTTTTCTTCCTGTGTAATACTGAGGTATTGGGCTTGCTT
>NZ_CALCLB010000036.1:0-90429 GCF_937966165.1 uncultured Odoribacter sp. | reverse complement strand
TACTAAAAAAGGAAATGTTAATGATGGTTTTCAAGATTATTGTTTAGAAAAATGTAAAGAAAACCATGAATATTTTAAACATATATTGCAAAATTGAAAGTTTTTCGTTTTCTTTGTCCAGTACAAAGTGGAAAAGGTTTGCAAAAACCTTTATAAGTATCGTAAGTGTTCTGAAACGTTCCAAATCAGATAAAAGGGTAAAATATATGGGAATTGGAGCGGGAAGGCAACGCTCACGTTCGGGGATATCTATAACCACACAAGCAGTGGTACTATATAGCCTACGGACGTGGGGTTGCTCTATTGTTTCCCGATGGTTTACCCGCCTTTCTGGTGCAATATGAGTCAATCCCAGTCTGTAGGTTTTCTTGACTGCTAGATTGACTCTATACAACGGCAATTTATTGTCTACGAGAATTGACGCATAACTCTTTGAGTTGGTGATGAGAACAAAAGACCAATAATTGCATTTGAAGACAGTCCGGCAAGGTAGTCATTCTTATTGGGCATGTTGCAACGAACTAACCTTCTAAGTCAGAATATCTGTCGGCTGTTTTCTTTTTATATTTTCATTCCGGTTCGGATATTGATGCAGAAAACGGCCGGAGGTCCGAAGTGAGAGATCCTAATCCAACTTTGAAGGAAATATTCCTGAGGATAATTCAAATTGAAAGATCGTCCGTAAATCCCAAACAAAGGATAGAAAACGAACTTATAGCAAAATAGATAGAAAATAAGAAAGCTGTCAAAAAATTGAAGTGCCCCCCAAAAGTTTTATGTCTAACTTTTGGGGGGCACTTCAAATTCTGACAGCTCTTTATTTTTTACAGATTGAGTCGTATAACGGCTTTACGGGTGACTGATTTCATCTAAAATCTCCTGAATTTGTGCCTGACACCCTCCGCAGCCTGTTCCGGCATTTGTGCATTCTCCCACTTCTTCTACTGTTTTTAACCCCTTTTCCCGGATCGCTTTTTCAATTTCTTCCCGGCTTACTTCAAAACAATGACAAATAATTTCGCTCATACTTTTAATTTTATAGTTAAAAATCCAATAAACTCTCCTTTATTCTTCAAAAATACTACAAAGCACAAAAAAAGAACTATAAAACCAATTGAATGTTTTTATAAATATATTGATAAAATCTATTTAATTGGAAATTTTTGGGCCGTAAATGTGTCACAAAAGAAGAAGAAAAAACATATCCTTATAGAAATGGGGAATAAGCAGAAGTTGGAAGATCAGCTAATTGAATTTATTTTCTGACCCGTAAAAGATATCGGATGATGGGAAAATCATGAGGGAATCAGTTTTTTAATCTATATTGTTCTAAATGTTGAGATAGTCCGGAATGAAAATTTTGGACTATTTTAATGCTCAGGGGGTGAGGAATAAGCAAATAAATTTTGAAAAGGTAAAAAATAGATTTGTTCCTGAAAGAGGATAATTTAATCTGTTTCTCTTTTAAATAGAGAAAAATATTTAGATGAGTTATATATTTTTTATTAATTTTACACAATAAATGTAGTTCATTGTCTGGTAAATGAAAAAAATCAAATTGTGTCACAAAATGACGGAAAGTGACATATTTCTATTAGATAAAATGAATTCATTAAAAAACGTATTATGAAGATATGGTTTTTATGCTTCGGGTTATTGGGTATTTTCCAGTCCGTATTTGCTCAGACTTATGAGGAATGGTTGAAAGAGCAGAAATCTCAATACAATCGTATGGTAAAAGAGACGAACCGGGGATTAGAAGAATTGCAGAAAGACTATGATAATTTTGTTAAGCAAAGAGATGAGGAATTTGCGGAGTTCCTCAAACAGCGTTGGACAGCGTTTGAAATATTAAAGGGAAATTTACCGGAACGGGAGCCGGAGCCGAGGGTTGCTCCTGTGTTGCAAAAGCATTCCAGGAGTTCGGTCGTAGAATTACAGACAACTGAAATGAATCCGGAAAATACGCGTTTATTGGAGGCGCCTCTTCCCCGGGTGAAAAAGAGCATTCAAAGGGGCTTTCCGGTTGTGCGTATGGACGTAAATTTTTATGGAAATCGGTTGAAACTGGTTTTGGACCAGAATCTGTGCAAACCTTTTACGGGAAAATTGGTTGAGTCGGATTTTGCTGATTATTGGCTGAGTATGAGTCATACGAATTACGATGATTTATTGGATCAGTTATTGGGTTGGAAAGAGCAGTTGGGATTGAATGACTGGGGATATTATATGTTGTTGGGGCGTTGTGCAGAAGTTTTTGTAAAGGATGAAAATTCGCGTCAATTGCTGGTCTGGTTCCTCATGAATAAATCGGGATATTCGGCCCGGGTCGGTTATGGCGGAAATGAAATAGCTGTATTATTGCCTGCTGTGCAGGATATTTTCTTTTTGTCCTTTATTGTAAAGGATGGAGTTCGTTATTATATCACCCGGCCGATAAATAAGTCTTTATATACTTACGATAAGAATTTTTCCGGTAGTGACCGTTGTCCGGACCTGCGCTTTTCTTCTTCATTGAATTTTTCGCCGAAAATTCAGGGGAAGCGGATATTAAAATACAAAGGGCAGGAATATGCGATTACTTACAATCAGGGGGTAACTGCATTTTTTAAAGATTACCCTTCTACAGAATTGAATGTTTATTTTGAAACGCCCTTATCGGCAACACTGAAAGAAAGTATAGAAGAAAATTTCCGTCCGGTTTTGCAGCCGATGACTCAGGAAAAACGGGTGGAATGGATATTAGGGCTTTTACAACAGGCATTTCCCTATAAGACAGATGAGGAACAGTTCGGGCATGAAAAATATTTTTTCTCGGAAGAAATGTTTTTTTATCCCTATAGTGATTGTGAAGACCGGGCTGTTTTATTTTCCCGCTTAGTGGATATGTTGACGGGTTTACCGGGAATCGGGTTGAGTTATCCGGGGCATGTGGCGTCGGCTGTTAAGTTGCCGGAAGAGATGAGGGGGGATTACGTAAAATATAAACGGGGTTTATATACTGTTTGTGATCCGACGTATATGGGAGCCGGGATAGGAGTTGGGATGCCGGAGTTTATAGGAAAAAGGGTGGATGTAATTCCGATTACGGGAAGGCGGATTTCGCGGGAAAGGGAAGACCGGATTGCTTCTTTGGTAGGAAAAGCAGGCGGGGTGATTTTGAATCGTTCCAGTTTAATGCAATTTGCGGAAGATGGGAATGTATATGTTGCGGGAATATTTGAGAATAAATTTGAGAATGGAGCAAAATCTTTTGTTGTCCCGGCTAAGAATCGGATGATTTTTGTGGCAAAAGTAAATCCGCAGGATCGTTTTGAATGGGTATTGCCTTTAGGAGGGAAAGGGGTGAACATGCCTCATCATCTTAAAATAGACGGGGATCGTATTTTATTGTCCGGGACCTTTGAGCAAGATGCTGATTTCGGAGGTATCCGGCTTCAATCGAAGGCGGAAGCAGATTTATTTACAGCCGGTATTGCTCCTGAAGGAAAAGTAATATGGGCTGCCGGAGCGGGCTTACAACCTGATGAAGGCAAGACGGGGTTTAATTATATTGTTCGTTTCGGAAAAAAGGGAGAACTACTGCAAAGTGAGGTGCAACCGGATGCTATAGGTTCATTTTTACCGGGTATTTATATTACGCGCAGAGAAGAGGTGGTTGTCGCCGGGGCATTTAACCGGTGGACGGGAATTTCCAAATTGACAGCTTCCGGTAAGCAGGCGATGGCTGTAATGAATATGCCGGAACAATTGAAAGAATTGGCAGACAATCAGATTAATAATCGTACGGATAAAGGATTAGCGGGTTTGTTGGCAGTCATTACGATGATACAGGAACGGAATACGCCTGTCAGTGGAACGATGGCTTTGCAGGCTTTGGACCAGTATAATCCTACTTTTAAAAGTCGTTGTCCTGCGATCTATAAAAATATAGGAAAGATAGAATTTATCCGGGGAGAAGAAGGGATTATACAGATGAAGACTCAGAATGGAAAGGCTGTGAACTTTGATAAAGTACAGGTAAAGGACGGAAGCCGGATGCGGGTCATTCCTTTACCCGGTAATGATTTAAAAGTAGAGATTATAGACGGCATACAAGTAGGAAAAGCTTTTATTTGGTTTCGTTTGAATGAAGTTACGTTGAAAAGAGAAACGGGAGATATGGTTTTTGATTATGATAAGGACCATACTCTGAGAACATTTAATATGAGCAAAGATATTCTGAATTGAAACCCGATCGGGTTAAAATCAGGTCAGACATTTTAGACAATACAAATAGATTAAAAAACAGATTAGAACTCATGAAAAGATTAATGGTCATTGTGATTTTGTCAATGTGTATTTTAACAGGTGCACAAGCTCAAAAAAATCAGAAGAAAGTATTATTAATAGATTATTTTACATCTGGAAATGTAAATCAGGCTTATGCTAAAATGTTGCGGGATGCTGTAATTGCAGGTATTCAGAATACGAACCGGCTGTCAGTTGTAGATGTGGAAATGGAACCTACTTTACAATTAGAGGAAGGAAGGCGTCAGGATGAAAGAGCGATGGGAGATCCCGTAGCACGGAATCAAGTCATGCAAATGCTGGGGGCTACTTATGCTTTAACCGGAAATATTACCCGTATGGAAGGAGTGAGGATGCAATTGAATGATGGTTCTTATTATTATGACGGGCAGATTGCTTTTGATTTAAAAGTGGTGAATGTTGCAGACGGATCGGTTAAGGTCAGTAAATCCTTTTCGTATGCAGGTTTGAATGCAAAAACCGGACAGACACCGAATGAGGCGGTAATCAATACGACGGATTATATTAAAATGTCTATGCAACGATTTGTAAATCAAAATTTTAAAATAGAAAACCGGATTTTATCCATAGAAAAGGTAAATAAAAAGGGGGCGGAGACGGTGTATGTAGATTGCGGAACGGATCTGGGAATAGCCAAAGGTCAATTGTTTGATGTATTCATTGAAAAGGAGATATCGGGCAGGAAAAGCAGGCAGAATATCGGGACTTTAAAGGCGATAGAAGTTCAGGGTGAAGATTTGACTCTTTGCCGGGTAACGAAAGGAGGGGATGCCATTCAGGAAGCGAACCTGGAAATGCAGGAACTGATTGTGGTAAGTGGAAAAAAAGCTTTTAATATATGGGAAGCTACTAAAGAGGTGATGAAATAACAGAAACGGAGAACAAAATGTGTAAAGATAAATAAGATATTATGAAAAGAGCGATTTGTTGTTTGATATGTTTTCTATATGCGGCAGTAGGATTCAGCCAATCTTATTCGAATGATGTGACCTTACTCAATAAAAATAACACAACTGTGACGGTGAGGACTTCCGGAATTCATGAAAAGAAAAAGGATGCAGCAGAAATGGCTGTTAAATCGGCATTTTATACTTATTTTTTTATAGGAATACCGGGTTTGAATAATGATAAACCGTTGTTAAAGCCGGAAGATGAAACGAAGTACCGGGATTATTTTGAACGTTTTTTTGAGCTGGGAAGATATCGTAATTTCGTTAGAGCTGCTATTCCGGAAGGAGATCCTGAAAAATTGAGGGCAAAAGATTTTAAAGCTACGGTACGGTTAACGTTCCAGGAAGAGTTGCTGAGGAGGGATTTGGAATTAAATAAAATCGCGGTAAAGGGAGCCGAACGGACTTCTATGGAGGAAACTCAGGAGCAAATCCAGTTACCGACCATCATGGTTGTTCCATACAAAGAAGAGGGGCGTACTTTTGAGCAGATCCTGAAAAATGATTATGACAAACGTATGGCTGTGGCAAAGGTACAGGAGGGATTTAACCGGAAAGGGGTGACTACGGTAGATTTCGAGGCAAAACTGAATGCTGCCAAAAGGGCCATGCAATACGAGTCGAACAGTGCAGAATCTTTCGACAAACAGTTATTGCGGAATTCCGGTTCCGATGTATATGTAACGGTAGATATCTATAAAGATATTGCCTCAACAGGAAGCCGGGTAGCTTTGACTTTAAAAGGATATGAAACGGCTACGGGGAATGTACTGGCTTCCCGTCAGTCTTCTTCCAATCGTTTCAGGACTTCGGCTGTAGATCAATTGTGTGTATATGCTGTAAACGATATTTTGGACGATTTCCTGAAAGATCTATCGACCAGTTTTGCCCATAAAATTATGAAAGGCAATACGGTAGTATTAAATGTTTCCATTGCTGGTACAGCCGTTCAGGATATGGAAACGGAAGTGGGGCCTCAATCATATCCTTTAGCAGATTTATTGCGTTTGTGGGTCAAGAAAAATGCAGTGGGAGGAAAATATCATGTACAGGGGAGTGTTGCTGAAGCTATTATTTTTGATCAAATTCAAATACCGAACCGGGATGAGAGCGGAAATGCATTGGATGTCAATGATTTTGCTTTCAATATTTGGGAATATCTGAGGGGAGAACTGAATATACCCTGCCGGAAAAAGGTGGATGGAAATACAATCTATATTATAATTGAGTAGGGGTAAAGTGGAGGAACCGAAAGAATACTAATTTTAAACCGGAATATATGAGAAAGGTACTATTATTACTGCTTTTGTCGTTGATTGCATTAGGCGGTTTTGGACAAGAGCGACCGGACTGGGTGAAAAGCAGGCCAGTAAATACGCTATTTTATATCGGAATAGGACGGGCTTTAAAATCGGAAACGAATTACCAGCAGCAGGCGAAACAGAATGCCTTAAGCGATTTAGTTTCAGAGATTCGGGTGGAAGTATCCGGGAATTCTTTGTTACAGCAACTGGATAACGGACAAGAAGTAAAGTCTGTATTTGAAGAAAATATCCGTTTACAGGCGAAACAGGATATCGAACGTTTTCAGTTAGTGGATAGTTGGGAAAATGATACAGAGTATTGGGTATATTACGAATTGAATAAATTCGATTATGAGGAATATATGGAAAAAAGGTTGCAACAGGTAATCCGTCAGGGATTTGATTGCTGGTGGAAGGGACGGGAAGCTTTGCAAAGCGGCGATCTGACTCTGGCTGCAGAGATGTTTATGAAGGGATTGGATGTCATCCAGCCTTGTATTAATGAAGAATTGCTATGTGATTATGAGGGCAAGAAAATGGATATAGGTAATGAACTCTATGCCGGCATGAAGAGTGTTTTTAATGGTATTTCTATCGTCCCTTCTCTATCTGCCGTAAAAGGACGGGCTTTTCAAGGAATAGCAGAGCCGGTGATTATCCGGGTAAGCCGGGAAAATGTTCCTTTACGGAATTTGAAACTGGAATATAAATTTGCTTCCGGAGCCGGGCGTTTATCAGAAAATCCCATTACAAATGAAAATGGGGAAGCAAGGTTGTATATTCAGAATATTTCGTCGAAATTATCCCGCCAGGAAATACATATTCTGGTAGATCAGGCTCTTTTCCGGAAATATAAAGATACCGTATATGCAGGAATGTTTCGGCATGTAACGGAAAATTTACCCATAGGGGTTGTGTATGTGGATTTAGAGAAAACAGCTGTAAATGCTTTATTAAAAACGCAGACAGGAAGTAATGAGAATATTGTAAGAGCTGTCCGGAGTTTATTGACGAACAATTATTTCAATATTGTGACGGATCCGTCAGTGGCTGATATAACAGTGGAGGTAGGCAGTTCTTTCCGGAAAGGCGGGAATGCTCAGGGCGAAATGTATGATTTTACGGAATATTTCAGCGGGGCGAGGGTGAATATTATCAATAATCATAACCGGGCTGCTCTATTGAACTATAATGTGGAAGATTTGAAAACGGTTGTTCCGAAAGGGACTTCGGAAGCTAATGCTCAAGCCTCGGCTACCCGGGAGTTGATCAAACAGTTGAACCGGCAGCTGGCCATTGCTTTAAAGAATTTGGAGATTGATCCGGAAGGGGAAATACAGGTGGAAAAAATAACTTCTACTCCTACGGCTACTCCGCCTGAGCCGTTGAGTGAGCGTCCAGGAAGGAAACCAGTAGTAGTGACTGCTCCTGTTCCTACTTATATTGAAGGCGAATTTGCTGAGGGAATTTATATACGGTATATCGGAAAAAAAGACTATGGAAATAAGAGCGTCTTTGAATTCCAGGTACTCAACCGTACTCCGGAGGATTATGTATTGGAGTTATTCCAGAATTCGCAAATTATGATTAATGAAAAGGGGGAACAATTGAAAATAGAATCTATGAAACTGGGTTCTGATGAATCTTCCTGGTATGTCAAAGCAATGATATTGTCCGATGTGCCCACAACGTTGAATATTTATCTGAAGAAAACACTTTTATTGAAGCTTGCCCAGTTCAGTAATGGAAAGGGAATGGTGAAGCTGAGGGAACTGAAATAAGGAAGGGGAGAGAAAAGAAATTGAAAAGTCAATATATTAAAACAAATTTATAAGTCAGGAGATTTATTTACTGTTTTTTATGATCTTTTTTACTGGAGATTATGAAGCTCCCGGAAAGGCAGAGTTCATTTTAATTGATTACTTAAATAATTTTATTCATTTATTAAAACAAAATGTTATGAAGATTTTTTATTATGTATTAGAAATGGCAATGATAAGCCTGTTGATGAGCTGTGGAGGACAAAAAGCTTTAGTGAAAACGCAAGAGGATGTGGAAATTGTAGTGCCGTGTTCCGGTCCGGAATACATGACGGATAAAACTTATTTCCGGGCTTCAGCAATGGGCTTTAGCAACGATATGATGATGGCTAAGAAAAAAGGTTTAGCAGAAGCCCGTGCAGAACTGGCAACTTCTATGAATGCTGCAATAAAACGGGTAACGGATAATTATGCTTCTTCTTATCAATTGGGTGAGCAGGAAGAAGCCAGATCCCGTTTTCAGGATTTGGCCCGTACTGTCGTGAATGAAAAATTGTCGGGAACACGTGTCATTTGTGAGAAGACAATGAAGACTCCGGAAGGTGCTTATAAGGTATATGTAGCTGTTGAATTGGCCGGTGATGAAATTGCTAAATCCATGCAAAACCGCATTCAGGACGATGAAAAATTACGCACTGATTTTGAATATGAAAAATTCAAAAAGGTATTTGACGAAGAAATGGAAAAAGCAGCTAAAGAAAAATAATAGCCACTGATTTGTATAAAAACTGCCGGATAAAATTTCCGGCAGTTTTTATATTGCTTTTCTTTATGGACGAAAGAAATTCAGAAACAGGACTCAGAAATAAATATCTGTTTCGGTAAAAATTATTTATTTTTTAAAGAGAGTCTCTGCATACAGAAGTCGAATCTGTTTTTATTGTATCGGTCTGATGAAATTGATTAGGCTGCAAGCCTTGATAAATCGTATTGTTTTCTTTACGGAAAGTGAAAAAAAGAAAATAACCGATTAAAAATAAGGCGGCTATGGCTGCTCCCACTTTATACAGATAAAGTGCTTTTATTTTTCCTTTTTTTCTTTTAATGCGGACAGGAGCAGAGATTTCAGTTAAACTTTTAGCTAAACATCTCATTTCCGTAAGTTTCGTACGGCAAATTTCGCATTGAGAGAGATGAAACTGGAAATCGGTTTCTTCTTCGGAACTCATTTTATTCAATAAATAACGGCCGATATCCTGAGTAGTATATTTACAATCTTCCATTTTTCCTGCTGTTTTGTCATTTAAAGGTTTAGCGATAGCTTTGAGAAAAAAGCATTTCGTTGAAACGTTCTTTAATCTTCACTTTCACTCTGGAAACATCTTGCCGGAGTTTATTTGCTCTTTTTTGTAATTCCTTATCGGAAAGGGAACCGTATTTTTCTTTGGCAATTTCTTCATAAGACTGGTTTTTGAGGTAATGAGCCAGTAATATGTTTATTTTATCCTCTATTCCTTGAATCAGGCAGCTGTGTTGTGGGTGAGCCTGATCATACAATACGCAACTTAAAGCCATTTGATATTCGTATTCATTATCTTTATCTATAGCTTTCAAATTTACAAAATCTTCTCTGGCAGAATTTTCCATATCTGTACTTGTATACATTCCGCTATTCGACAATACAGTTTCCTGATCCCAGTTCTCTGTGAATTGATAAGGTTCTTTCTTTTGCTTCCTGAAAAATTCCCGGATTTTATTCTGGATAATTCCGGCAGCGTATGCAATTACATTCTGTGCACTAACATCCTGCTGTAGCTTTTCATTTTGAAGGGCTTTTTTCAATTCAAAACAGGTTTCAGTCCATATATCTTGAACAGTGTCATTATAATATGACTGAATTCTGTTTTTTGTGACAATTTCAGTGAGCATTTTTAAGCGGATACAAAGTTTTTCCCAGCAAGGTTTGTTATCTTTTTTTAAAAAGTCTATAATATCGGCAGTAGATAAAGGGAAAATTTTTTGACTGATGTCTTGGCAATATTGCTGGAGTTTCTGTGTCGAATTGAAATGGAGTTTTGTATTGAAATAACATTTATAAAAAGAAAGACGTTCCTGACACAGGAGATAAGAGAGTGTATCGCCGGCGGGAGCCAGATAGCAGTCAGCTTCGGTACGGGGTTCATGTGTATACCGGTATTCCAGTATAATCTGAAATAAATCAAACACCATTTTCCGGAATGAGAGGGTTTCCAGGTGAGTTGACATAAAATCTGAAAAATTCTTTTTTTCGTAATATTCTTCCAATAGGGAGATTTTCCATTTCCGGTAAGATTCTTTACTTTCCGGCATCTTTTTGTATGAAGGAACGGTATGGATAATATATTCTACTTCCAACGGCAGATTTCGGAAAAAACCGATTTTATCCAATTTATATCGTTCATTTTCTTTTCTTAAAATTTCTGATAATAAATGGTGAGTACTGTTTTGAGAGCTCATTTTTAGGAAAAAATTTTTTACCTGTTACAAAAATTACCAGTCGGTAACTGTTGTTTTCTCGGGTATTTTATATTTCAGTTTATTTATTTCAAAAGTTTATTAATTCTTTGCCGAATATATAAAAAATTTGATTAATCCAGTTTCCCTGTTTTGATTAAATAACCGAATAAAATAGCATTCATAAATAATTTATTTGTACCGAACCAATAAGATCTGAAATTCATATCATCGGCAAATACAATAATTTGTCCTTTCCCATAGGTGCCGGCAATTATGCCTGGTTGCCCGGAAAGACGATTATTGTTTTCTTCGGAAAGACATCCGGAGAGTAATGGGCGCTCTTGATAGGAAAGAGGGGTCATATAGGGATTCTCCGGTTGGGCAAAACCGGTTTTACCTTGCTTAAATATGGCGATCTCATTTTGTTCATACCCCCAGCCGATAGGATGGGAGGGATCGAGGCGACTGTTCAGGATCACCCCGTCAATGGCGTTTCCGGCATTTGCTTTTAGGCGGGAAATATAAGACTGGTATTCCCGATTAGCCGTTTTTTTTTCTTTTTCAGTTTTAATCAGAGTAATACCGTTTTCATTTGCCCATTTATAAGCTTTTTGCGTCAGAATGAGCAGACCTCCTTCAGTCACCCATTTCTGGATGCGTTCGGTTGTTTCGGGAGATAAAGTCGGAGATCCGTTAGCGAGGATGAGGGTATTGTAAGAATTCAATTCTGTTTTTTCCAGTGCGGTATATTCGATAAGTACCGGAGGCATTTGAAACCGTTGGTCTAACATATACCATATTTCGCCTGACTGGGGTATGCCCATACCCCGGCCGACGACCATAGCGATACGGGGCTGACGCAGATAGGCAAAGGCCGAACTTCCCAAATCGTGATCCTGCATCATACCGCTTTCCAGTGCATATACAGGAACAGCACAGAGGCGGGACAGGGAATCAATCAACGTATATATTGCTTTGGAAGTTAGCATTTGGTTTTGTACCGGAACGATTACTGTCCCGTAGCCGAAGCGGAGGGTGGTATCCGCCTTGGAGTAGGTAAAAGGACGTTGTGCCGCTTTCAGTATTAAGCCTGCACGTAATAGTTCATAAATTAATTTGGGTGTATAATATTCTTTATTTTCGAAAGCGTAAGCATACTCACAGCAGCCTTCGGCCGGATGTATGGCAGGAAACGCTAAGTCTGCTTCTTTTTCCAGGGAGTATTCTTTTAATGAACGGAGTTCATCGTATTGTAAGTTGTAAGCCAGGGGAAAAGTCCAGGTCGAAATATCATAAAATACACTGTCTGTATAATGGGTCGTTTTTTCCATCAGCGTACGCAATGTCGTATAATATTTTTGGTTGCTTGGAATAATATAGGCTTCTCCGGGTTTATAAGTATGCCCGTTAATTATACGGTCTTCGGTAAGAGGATAAGCCATTATGCGATGACGTTTCAGGTTATTCAGGAAATGCCACATAATTGCTTTCCCTCCGCGGGCTTGTACGATATAGCCTTTGACAGAATTTTTCCGGGCTTCTTTCTGGGAGTTGATGAAATAATTCCGTTGGTAATTGAGGAGACGGGTTCTTAGTTCTACTGCTGCACGTATAGTAGAATAGGATGTGTATGCCTGGTTCCGTATGCCTCGTATAAAAGGGGTTAATCCGTTTTTAGTGTCCCGGAGATGACCTCTTACGGCTGTTTGTTCAAAGAGCATGGCAATTCCGCCGTGTATATCCGGGTAAGAGGCTCCTTTACCGTAATAGAAATCGTCGTATCCTTCCCGGGAATAATATAAGGTACCGATTTTATCCAGGGCTGCTGCATGATATTTACTGATTTCGTATGTTATATCCCAGTTTTCTTTTGGAGTTAAGGGATTTGTCCGGGCTGGAAAGCCGGGTTGAAAAAAGAAAGAGCGGTCTCCTCCTTGTTCATGATGATCGCTTACGGTATTGGGAAGCCAGTCAAAAAACATTTCCAGGCTATTTTGCCCTTCCGGGTGTTGTGCCATCAACCAGTCCCGGTTACAGTCGGCCCAGTAGTGATTCGTGCGGCTGCTGGGCCAAGGCTCGGTAAATTCCCTGGAATTCGGATCACTGACATCGGGATAGCTGCGGGAAGAATTTACCCAGGCAGCGAAACGGTTTATTCCGTCCGGATTTAAACCGGGACAGATATTAATTACGGCCTGGGATAAGATGCGGTCAATTTCCTCTCCCCGGGCTGCTGCCAGGAAATAAGCAACAGCTAAAGAGGCGTTTACTCCTGAAGATTCGTTTCCATGTATACTGTAAAAAAGGGTAGAAACTACCGGCATAGAGTCGGTATTTACTGATAAAGAGTGAACCGGATCGGTCAGCTGTAAATGTTCTTGCCGGATTTTTTCCAGATTTTTCTGATTTTCTGCAGAAGTAAACGTCACTTGTATAAACGGCCGGTTTTGATAAGTTTTCCCGAATTCTTTCAGTGTAACGCGGTCGGACAAACGGGCCAGGGTTTTCATATAGTTCAGGACTTGTTCCCAGTCCACATGTTGTTGTCCGATTTCGAAACCGAGGACCTGTGCCGGGGTGGGAATCTCCGGGTTATAACTGAATTGTCCTTGCGGAAGCAGATAGGAAATGTCATAAGGAAACCGGGGAGGACAGGGTTGGGCATACAGTTTGAGGGATACCATACAGATTATACAAAAAAAGAATACTTTTTTTATCATGTCCAGAAAATTAGAATGCACACTATTTTATCCTTTTGCCGGTTATTTCTTCCGCTTCGTCCGGTAGCGGGCTACAATTAAAGATTTTGGTAAAATTCCTTCCAAAGGTTATCTTTGAGAGGAGGAGTGGCTGTAATCGTAATCTTCTCCAAACTTACCGGATGAATAAAGCTAATTTGCCGGGCATGTAAACTGATTCCCCCATTTTCATTCGAACGGGGAAAGCCGTATTTCAGATCACCCTTTATCGGGCATCCGATTTTAGCCAGCTGACAACGGATTTGATGGTGGCGTCCGGTGAGCAGCTTTATTTCTAAAAGGTAATATTTTTGGGAACGGCCGATTAATTTATATTCCAATACAGCTTTCTTGCCTCCTTTTTTTTCTTTATCGTAAGCATACGATTTATTTTTTTCAGAATCGCGTACCAAATAGTGAGTGAGTATTCCACTGTCTTCGGGAGGCAGATTGCCAACTATGGCCCAATATGTTTTAATAATTTCCTCGTCGTGTTCCTGAAACATTTTATTCAGACGGGTCAGGGCTTTGCTTGTACGGGCAAATAGAACGACTCCGCTAACAGGGCGGTCGATCCGGTGCGGAACGCCCAGATATACCTCTCCCGGTTTGTTGTATTTTTCCTTGATATAGGCTTTAACCTCCTCGCTCAGGGGAACATCTCCGCTTTTATCCGCCTGCACAATATCTGAAGTCTTTTTATTAACGGCAATGATATGATTGTCTTCGTATAGAATTTCCAGCATATTTTTTATTCTTAATATTGTTCTTTTTCATTCGGGAAGTCCAGATTTTTTACATCCGCTACATAATGGGCTACGGCTTCTGTCATCTCATCGAAAAGATTGAGATAACGGCGGAGAAAGCGGGGAGAAAATTCTTTGTTAATACCGAGCATATCGTGAATAACCAATACTTGTCCGTCTACTCCATTTCCGGCCCCGATTCCGATCATGGGAATAGAAAGTTCTTGTGAGACCTGAGTAGCAAGAGTGGCCGGAATTTTTTCCAATACAATCCCGAAGCAACCTGCTTCTTCCAGAATATGAGCATCTTCAATGAGCTTTTGGGCTTCCGATTGTTCTTTAGCCCTTACGGTATAAGTACCGAACTTATGGATGCTTTGGGGGGTGAGTCCCAGATGTCCCATAACCGGGATGCCGGCAGAAAGAATGCGTTTAATGGATTCGGCTACTTCTATACCACCTTCTAATTTTACGGCGTCTGCGGCTGTTTCTTTCATAATCCGGATAGCTGAACAGAGGGCTTCTTTGCTGTTTCCCTGATAACTGCCGAAAGGCATATCTACTACGACTAAGGCTCTTTTTACTCCTTTCACTACAGAAGCTCCGTGATATATCATCTGATCGAGGGTAATGGGAAGAGTGGTTTCATTACCTGCCATTACGTTGGAAGCCGAATCTCCAACAAGGATTACATCGACGCCTGCAGCGTCGACAATACGGGCCATAGAATAATCATAGGCGGTGAGCATACTGATTTTTTCCCCCCTTTGTTTCATTTCGTATAAAACATGGGTGGTTACTACTTTTGCTTTAGATTCAACTGACATATTTCCAATGTTATAATACAGATAAGCTGACAAAAAATAAAAATTTTGCTCTTTATCCTTTTTTCCTTTCAGCTAATTCTCCGATAAGTGTTTGAGAGCCTACTGTTTTTTGTCCTAATTTAACTTTTATTTGAGTATCCAAGGGCAAGAAAAGATCTACTCTTGACCCGAATTTTATAAAACCGGCGTGCTGATTTTGACGGGTAACTCCTCCGACGGTAGCGTAAGAAACAATTCGTTTGGCCATAGCACCGGCAATTTGACGCATCAATATCGTTTGCCCGTTATTACTTTCAATGACGATAGTTGTCCTCTCATTTTCTGTAGAGGATTTAGGTAAATAAGCTGCTGCAAAATTCCCTTTATGGTATTTAAAATATTTGATGATCCCATTGACAGGAAACCAATTGATATGGACATTAAAAATATTCATAAATATGGATACCTGTATCCGGCGGTCTTTAAAATATTCCGTTTCTTCTGTTTCTTCAATCACAACAATTTTTCCGTCAGCGGGAGCTAAGATTGTTTTGTCGTCCAGCGTAATATGACGATTGGGGAAACGGAAAAAATTGACAGTCAACAAATAAAAGAAAATAGAAATTCCTAGAATAATATAGACGATCGTCCGGTTATCGATAAAATAGAAGGTACAACAATTCAATAAAATCAGAATAATCAGTATCTTTAATAATAATGAATAACCTGCTTTATGGAGTATCATTTCAGTTCGTTTAATTAATAATGATTTGGGACGGTAAAGTTAAATTTTTTAAGTCGAAAACCGAAGCGTTTCTACTTTTAAAGTCATTTATTCTTAAAAATTCAATTGAAATCAATAAGAACTACTGACAGCTTCAACCCGCCAGACCTAATATACGAATTCCAGATAAACAAAGATTGCAGGGATGACAAATACGACGGCATCGAAACGATCCAGAACTCCTCCATGCCCTGGCATAATACTCCCGGAATCTTTGATTTCAATGCTTCTTTTGAACATCGATTCCAGCAAATCTCCGTATATACCAAAAAAGACAACGATACAGGCAATGATAATATTATTATAGATCGTCAAGCCTTCCAGATAGGGGGCGATAAAGAGAGCTGCCCCGATTGTACAGATCCCTCCTCCGATAGCCCCTTCCCAGGATTTTTTGGGGGAAATTCTCGGAAAAAGCTTGTGTTTCCCAAATTGAGAGCCAAATAAATAAGCGAAAGTATCGTTAAACCATACCAGAAGAAAAGGGAAAAAAACAATTTCAGGACGCCATTCGTCACTAGTCATATAAGGAAGATAAATCAACAAGGTGAAAGGCAGACTTAAATACAACAGTCCATAATAAGAAAAGGCCAGATTTTGGAAAGAATTGCCTTTTTTCCGGTATAATTCACAGATGCTCAGGACAAAAGTTGCCAGAAAACACCAGAGATAACCCTCCCGGTAACCGGAATAAGCATCCAGGAAACCTGCTGTAAATAAGAGGCTCCCGCAGAAAAGATAAATCGGGAGATTGATATAAATCTCGATTCTTCTGGCCATTTTCGCAAATTCGAGCAGGCCGACAATATTGATAATAAAAAAAAGTACGAAAAAGCAAACCGGGTGCAGGAAAATACAGCCTGTCAGGATAATTACAAATAGAAATCCGCTTATCGCCCGTTTCCAAAAATTACTCACAATGAACTGTTTTAATAATTTCTTCTGCTTTTTCTTTTTCTTCTTTATTCACCATGACATAGATTTCTCCGAAACTGTTATAAGAAGAATCTTTTTGGTTCAGAATAACAGCGTCGATGTCGTTGTCACAAAGGATATCCTTTATCAGCTCTGCTTTGTAAAGTTGATTTGTTTCAAAAACCGATGTCCAGTTGTCCATATCATTTAAATTTAAACTTCCGTTTCCCTTCAGGTAATGAAACGGGAGTAAGGGTTATTGTTGTATTGTCAGTTCCGGTTCGGGAGTATTTTCCGATTGTACCTGTGCTTCGTCTTTTTCTTCGTCTTCGTCTTTCCACGGGCGTTTTCCCAGAATGCGTTCCAGATCATCGTTGAAAATGACTTCTCTTTCAATAAGTAATTCGGCAACCTGCCGGTGTTGTTCCCGGTGTTCGGTTAAAATTTGTTTTGCCCGGATATAGGCTGTTTCAACGAGTTCTTTTACTTCGGCATCGATCAATTCTGCTGTCTTTTCTGAGTAAGGCTTGGTGAAGCTATAATCGCTTTGCCCTGTAGAATCATAATAACTTAAATTACCGATTTTATCACTCATACCGAAGATAGTAACCATAGCATAAGCTTGTTTGGTCGCACGTTCCAGATCGTTTTGTGCTCCGGTAGAAATCTGTCCGAAGACCAGTTCTTCCGCGGCCCGGCCTCCTAGGATAGAACACATCTGATCCAACAATTGTTCTTTGGTTGTAATTTGTCTTTCCTGGGGTAAATACCAGGCGGCGCCCAGGGCTTTACCACGGGGAACAATCGTTACTTTCAAAAGGGGATGGGCATGTTGTAAAAGCCAGGAGGCGGTAGCATGTCCCGCTTCGTGGTAGGCGATTGCTTTTCTTTCACTGGCTTTAATCACTTTACTCCGGTTCTCCAATCCGCCAACAATCCGGTCGATTGCATCCAAAAAATCTTGTTTTTCAACGGCATTCTTGTTTTTGCGGGCCGCAATTAAGGCTGCTTCATTGGCTACATTAGCGATGTCTGCACCGGAAAATCCGGGCGTTTGTTTCGCCAGGAAAGCGATATCGACATCTCCAGCCAGTTTTAAAGGCTTGAGATGGACTTTAAAAATGGCTTCCCTGTCTTTTAATTCCGGTAGATCCACATTAATCTGGCGATCGAAGCGTCCTGCCCGTAATAAAGCACTGTCGAGAATATCGGCTCGGTTCGTCGCTGCCAGAATGATAACTCCGGAATTCGTTTCGAATCCGTCCATTTCCGTTAATAACTGGTTAAGGGTATTTTCCCGTTCGTCGTTTGAACCCATATTGGGATTTTTCCCCCGTGCACGTCCGATGGCATCAATTTCATCGATAAAAATGATACAGGGAGCTTTTTCTTTGGCTTGTTTAAATAAATCCCTTACACGGGAAGCACCTACGCCTACGAACATTTCTACAAAATCAGAACCGGACATGGAAAAGAAAGGTACATTCGCTTCTCCGGCCATCGCTTTTGCCATCAAGGTTTTACCTGTTCCCGGAGGACCTACTAACAAAGCCCCCTTCGGAATTTTTCCTCCGAGTTTGGTATATTTATCCGGATTTTTCAGGAAAGAAACAATCTCTTCCACTTCTTGTTTCGCTTCTGCTAGACCGGCAACATCTTTAAAGGTTACTTTAATGTTGGATTCCTTATCAAACAATTTGGCCTGGGATTTGCCCACATTGAAAATACCGCCTCCGCCTCCGGCGCCTTTACTCATCCGGCGGAAAAAGAACATCCAGATCAATATCAGTAAACCCAGAGGAAGCAGGAGTTGGAATATATCTCCCCAACCATCGTATTCTTTTTCATATTCAATTGTCGTATTTGCAGCTCCCGGAATGTCTTTCTGGGCTTCGGCTACATTTTTTTCAAATCCTTCTAACGAACCGATAGCAAAACTGAATTGAGGTCCGGGGTCTGAATTTTTAAAACCTTTAGATTTCAATTGAGAGTAATTTTCTACGCGGTTGGGTTTGAGGAATACATTGACCAATCCTTTATTGGTAATAACTACGAATTTCTCAACGTCCCCTTTTTCCAGCATTTTAGTTTTTACTTCCTGCCAGTTGGTTTTTACAGGCTCTGTGCGGAGATTGAAAAAGTTAAAACCAATGAAAATTAAAGCCAGAAGTACATATAACCAAATACCACCAAATTTAGGTGTTTTGATATTTTTGCCATTTCCTATAGGCGGAAAATTGAAATTGTCTTTTTTATTTTTATTTTCCTGTCTGTTTTCCTTGTTCTCTGCCATATCATTCACTCGCTGCATTTTACGGTTTTGACTGCCGTTTAAATCTATATTCATTTTATTTCTTAGTTGTCTATTTCAACAATGTTTTCTCATTCTTCGTGATTCAGTTCTTCTTTAATACCGTCTCCCCAAAAATCTTCTAATTGATAATATTCCCGTTGTTCTTTTTGAAAAACATGCACAATTACGTCCCCATAATCTACAACAATCCATTGTGCCTGATCTCTCCCTTCTATATGAAATGGTTTTTCGTGTAAATCTTCCAAAATTTTATCTTCTACGGCGTCAGCAAGTGCTGAAACGTGGGTATTAGAAGTTCCATGACATATTACGAAGAAACTGCAGAAACAGTTCTCTATGTTTCTTAAATCGATTTTTACAATTTGATGTCCTTTATTTTCGTCCAGACTTTCTGTTATTTTGTTTACTAATTTTTCCTGTTTTGTCATACTGAAAAAGATTCAGTTTTAAGCTGTTATTTTATAATTTAAATTTTGGTTTATGATATAAATTTTAGTTGTTTCAGAAATTTATTTATTCATTCTTGCTTCTAGGGTTTATGTATGTGTTTGTAAATTTACTCTAACTTAGCCCTTGACAAAATTTCATACCATTTGAAGTTACAAATATACATTTTTAAAACTAAATATTAAAGACTATGTTATTTAATCCGGAGGAATATATTAAATAATTCTCATTTCTTTTGCGGAAAAATATGCAGGGGATGGGTTGGGGAATGTGCATTGCGGTAAGCTAATATTTATAAGAATTTTTGGTGTAACTTCCTTTTCAAAATACCGTATTTTTACGTTTTTAATGTTAATTTTGCGAATAAAATGTTTGATTATGGAAGAGTATAAAATACCTATGGTTCCGGGACCGGTAGCTGTTCCGCCGGAGATATTGGAGATAGCGGCTTTCAATTATGGTTCTGCCGATTTGGAAGAAGAATATATTGCTTTATATAAGGCTACGGAAAAAGCCCTGCAAAGAATAATGCGTACCCGTAATAAGGTCGTAATCCAGACCGGGGAAGGTATGCTTGCTTTGTGGAGTGCCTTGAAAAGTGCTTTATTACCGGGAGATAAAGTATTGGCTTTATCCACCGGATTGTTCGGGTATGGTATAGGAGTGATGGCTGAGACATTAGGATGTGAGGTCAAAATAATGGATTTTGGTTTTAACGAATCGATTCATGATTTTGAGCTGGTGGAAAAAGCGATCCGGGAATTCCGCCCGAAAATGATTACGATGGTTCACAGTGAGACTCCCAGCGGGACTATTAATCCGGTTGGACAGATTGGAATTTTGAAGGAAAAATATGAAATACCTTTGTTATATGTAGATGCTGTTTCGGGTATAGGGGGAAGTCTGGTAAAAACGGACGACTGGCATATTGATTTTTGTTTGGGAGCTTCACAAAAATGTCTGTCTGCACCGGCCAATATGGCTTTTTTATCGGTAAGTGAAAAGGCTTGGGAAATAATAGAGGAAATCGGGTATGTCGGGTATGAGGCTTTACAACCTTTCCGGTATGCCGTCAAAAAACGTTACTTCCCTTATACGCCTTATTGGCAGGGAACAGCTCAGTTATACAAAGCATGTCAATTGATTTTGGAAGAAGGATTAGCCAAGGTACTGTCGCGGCATGAACAGGTAGCCCGTTATTGCCGGCAGAGGGCTTGTGCAATGGGGCTGGAGCTGTTTCCGGCTCCGGATGCGATCCTGTCTCCTACGGTAACTGCCTTAAATGTACCTCGTAGGATCGGATGGAAAAAATTGGATACAGCCCTGAGGGCGGAAGGTCTGGTTGTGGGGGGAAATTACGGAACATTGGCGGGGAAAGTATTTCGTATCGGACATATGGGCACTCAGGCAAATCCGGAATGGGTAGCACAAGCTATGGATATTTTGGAAGAAGTTATCCGAAAAGCCTGATCATAGATGTTAAGTCAGCAGACGAAGCCTGTAATTTTGTAACCGTTATAATCCTATAAACGTAAGCATGCTCGAATGGCTGGAAGCACATCAATTATCCTGTTGGATAAAATCTGTGATCGGTATAGAATGCCCTGGTTGCGGTATGCAAAGAGCTGTCCTTTTGTTGTTAAAAGGAGATTTCGGGACTTCTCTCAGCGTTTATCCGGGATTATTGCCGTTGTTGCTGTTTTTAATATTGATTGTTTTGAAAATTTGCGGCATAAAAAAAATTCAGCCGGAGCTATTAAAAATTACGGGTTTTGTTTGTTTAGCAACAATTTTAATTTCATATTTGCTTAAATTAACAAATGCGATCATTTAGACACATTATATCGTAAAAGAGGAAGGAAATTTAATGCTTTATTTTCCTTCTTGCCATTAAATTAATATTGAAAATTATGGAAATTTTTGAACAAAACAAGCGAGATTTACCTAATGCGACAACGATTTTGGTATTGGGAATATTATCGCTTGTATTCTGTTGGTGTTATGGAATAATCGGTTTGGTGCTGGGAATCATAGCTGTTGCGATGTCGGGTACTCCGCGTAAGGCTTATTTAGCGGAGCCGGGGTTATATACAGAGAGTTCGTATAAGAATATAAATGCCGGAAGGATATGTGGGATTATTGCTATCTGTCTTTCCGTACTGGTTATGTTATTTTTTATTCTGGTAATATGTGGAATCGTTGCGGCTGGTATTGGAGCGGCAGGTTACGGGTTATAAAATAGTAGAAATTATGAATTACAGGTTTGAGATTAGTTTACCGAATAGTTCGGATTTCAGGTGTGAGATTGCCATCAGTGGCGAACAGACTTTTCAGCAGTTACACGATAAAATTATAGAGGTATTAGGGTACGATAGCTCCCAGATGGCGTCCTTTTATACACTCGACAAAATGGGAAACCGGGTGAAGGAGATCGCTTTGATGGAGATGTCGACGGATGATGAAGAGACAAACACTTTAGTTATGGATGTAACTACTATCCGTGAGATGGTGAACGCGAATTGCATAGAGTTGGAATATGTCTTTGACTTTTTTAACAACCGTTATTTCCGGGTAGAGTATGCAGGGGAATATATTGCAGATTCTGCTGATGTATTGCCGGTTTGTTTGTATTGTGACGGAGAAATACCGGAGCAGATGGAACTGGAAGATAATGATAAGTGGACTTATGGAAAATCGGATGAAGAGTATGATGATAGTTTTATGGAAGAATTCTCGGATTTTACAGAAGAGGGAGATAATTACGATGACGTTGAGGAAGGGGGATATGATGATGAAGATGGGGAGTTCGGGAGCAGAGAAAGATATGATGACCGTTATGAAAGTATAGATGACTATATCGATCGGTTATAATCGGTAAAAAAGGGATAGGAAATGTCCGGAAAGTGATAAGGGAATTACTTTTTGGACATTTTTCTTCCGGAGAAATTATGGGAAAAAGGTTGATTGTTCTTTTGGGACCGACCGGGGTGGGAAAGACAGATTTGAGTATAGAGATTGCCCGTCATTTTCAAACTTCGGTTATTTCGTGTGATTCCCGGCAAATTTACCGGGAAATGCGGATAGGGACTGCAATACCTGCTGCGGAACAATTGGCAGCTGTACCACACTTTTTTATTCATACTTTATCGGTAAAAGATTACTTTAATTCTTGGCAATTTGAGCAGCAGGCCTTGGAAAAAATCCGGGAATTGCATCATACGGCTGAAGTGGTACTTATGGCAGGAGGTTCTATGATGTATATAGATGCTGTATGCAAAGGTATTGATGACATTCCCAGTATTGATCCCGACCTTCGGATGCAATTGATGGAGCGGATGGAGAAGGAGGGACTGGAAACAATCCGGAGCCTGCTGAGAAAATTGGATCCTGTTTTTTATGAACAAGTAGATTTGAATAATGCCAAAAGGGTATTGCATGCGGTAGAAGTATGTATGATGGCAGGTAAACCTTATTCGGCTTTACGGACGAACAATCCGAAAGAGCGGGAATTTGACATTTTAAAAATAGGATTAAATCGTGAAAAAAGTGAATTATACGACAGAATTAATAAACGGGTGGATCGTATGTTGGAGGAAGGCCTTGAAGAAGAAGCGCATTTACTCTATCCTTTACGGCATTTAAATCCGTTGAATACTGTAGGATATAAAGAATTTTTTGAATATTTCGACGGTCAGATCGATTATCCGGAGGCGATACGTTTAATCAAGAGAAACTCCCGGAGATATGCCAAAAAACAATTGTCCTGGTTCCGTCGTGATCCTGATATTCATTGGTTCCATCCGGATGATAAAGAGGGCATATTCCGGTTGATGGAAGAAGGGAGAATTTAAATGTTTAAGCGTTTGTAAGGGTATTTGGGGGATTAATGCTTCCTTTAAAGGCGGATTAACGCTTCGCTGATTAACGGAACTGACGTTGCGGAATTAAATTAGTCAGAACCGAAGGTGCGTTCATCAGCGAATAGTGGGATGAGCCTTAAACAGGAACGAAGTACGGTTAATCATTTGAATGCTTAAACATTTACACATTACATTGGCCTTACTCTGTAATAAAACTTTTGGAACGGGCATTGATAGTAGCTTTGGTGGGCATAACCAGTATGAGGACTGAGCCGAAGAGAATAAATCCGCCCAGCAAATAATCTTTTATATCTAATTCCGGTTTCATAGCTGTATAGAAACCGGCTGCGATTAACTCGAAACTATAAGTCAGAGCCGGTTGAAAGACGCGGAAAGCCATGAACGTTTCGGATTTTGTCCATTTCAATGTAGCATAAAAAAAATAGACGGAAGCTGCATTGATAAAAAATCCGGCAATACAAGCGCTGATAATCGTAGCCGGGTTGAGTACTTCCGATAGATCGGGTAAATAATTCAGGAAAGAGAGAATGTCCGGTAGTTTCGTACCTATAACAAATTTCAGGGCTGCTATAAAAAAGAAAAAAATGATTAAGGCTAATCCTCCGATAAACATGGTATAGCCGGATATACCGCATTTCTGGCGGACAGTTGTCTCCGGGCTTTTCAGAGTAGTTTCTTCCACTACAATCGTACGGATACAACTGGCAGTAGCCGCAATCAATAAGAGTATGACAGCCGGTATGCGGACCGTCTGGGGAAGGGAATAAATAAAGAGGATAAAACCGCCCAGGATGACAAATATACCCCAATAATCTCCCCGGTGCGGGACTCTTTTGAAGAACAAATAGGCTAAAAGGTATGAAATGACTACTTCTATGTTGATGAGAATACTGGTTTCCGTCGTAGTAATATAGAGATAAGTGGAGATCATAAAAAAGCTCTTTGTCATTTGCATACCGGTATAAAGCCAGGAATAGCGTACTCCGGTTTTCCAGTTTTCAGGACTTACTTGCTGCCGGATGATTAAGAGGGCGGTTCCGGCTGAAAAAATCAGGAAAGAGGTAAAGACGATAACGTTCATATCGAATTTCAGTACGCAGAAGCGGTTGACTACTCCTAAAAGCGACCATACGATGACTGTTCCTAAAGCGTATGCTGATCCTTTCATAAATCCTTTATTTTACTTGAAACTTAAAAATTTCCATTCTATTAAAAGAGAAAAAAGTAAGGCTGCAATCATGAGGCCTATGACATAGCGGTCGGTTACTTTAAAGATGGGAATGCCTGCTTTACGGTCGTTCCAATGAGTAATTTCATAAAAAAGAATTCCGATTATATAAACTCCGGAAGATAGTAATAAGAGGTGGATGTTCCCGGCATAAATTACCCAAAGGCAATACAATACGGCAGCTGTTCCGGTAATAATAGCCAGTTGCCTGGAAATATTTTTGTTTTCATAAATTTCTTTATGCAATCCGGATTTCACCATAAACATAGCGCTGAAAATATAAGTGGGGAGAATTAATATTCCGGAGATATCGATACTGAGCAAGTAAAAATTGTGGGCTTTAACAGCCAGAAACAAAAATAATTGAATAAAACCGGAAGTAATGAGCAGGGAACCGACAGGAGCTTTTTTCCGGTTTGTTCTGGCAAACCAAGAAGGTAATACCCGGTCGCGCGCTGCCTGAGCCGGTAACTCTGCTGCAATAATTGTACCTACCAGCCAAGCCCCTGCTACGGATAGGATAACGCTGAGGTTGACGAATACCCGGGCCCATTCTCCTATGCCTTTTCCTAAAATCTGTGCTAACGAGGGATCGTTTAATCCGGCTAACTGGGCTTGAGGCATAAAGCCGAAAGAGAGAATGCAAATGGCTATATTCAGGAACAAACAGATTAAATAACCGATCACGGTTGCCTTTCCTACATCCGATTGTCGTATCGCGCGGGAGGAAACGACTACGGCCCCCTCTATTCCCATGAAAAAAAAGAGTGTCGTTAACATTGTACTGTTGATCTGATCTGAAAGGGGGCCCAGATGACTTTCTTTCCCCCAGAAATCAAAACGCATCAAAGAATAATCAGCAAAGCTGAATAAGAGGACAATAATTAATAACAGGGATGAAAATTTAATGATAGTAGAGATCGTATTAATGGTAGCTGCCAGCTTCATTCCCCGGGCTACGATAAAGGTAAAAAGCCAGGTAAAAGTGGAACAGAAAATTAATGTCGGCCAGCTATGCTTTAAGAGAACAGGGAAGAACAGTCCGAAAGCATCATTCAGCATGATGGCGAATACCGCATTTCCGATTGCGCTACCCATCCAGTAACCCCAGGCGATATTGAAACCGGCGTATTCTCCGAATCCGGTACGGGTATAAGAATAAATACCGTTAGAAAGATCCGGGCGGACAGCGATCAGGGTTTTAAAGGTAAGTGCAATGGCCAGAATACCTGTGCCTGAAATAATCCAGGAAATCGCGATGGCTCCCAGACTGGCCTGGTGAGCCAGGACCTTAGCGATATTGAAAATTCCGCCCCCGATAATACCACCGACCACAATGGCAATCAGTCCGATCAGGCCTAATTTTGTTTGCTGTTGCTTCATGTGCCATTGTACGCAGTTTGGTAAAGATTTGTTTAATAGAGTCGATAGATTATAAATAGAAGTCTGAGGAGAGCATAATATGTCCTCAAAAATTTGAATATTAGGGCTGTTTTTTAATGGGTTACCGGATTATGGGCCTGAACAGAAACGGGTTGAAGGAAGGGATATTCCGGCTTGATGCTTTCATCCGGGGCGGGGATTTGCGAAATGAATGAAAATTTTCCGCCGATTAACGGAACAAAGAGCCCCAGACCTGTCCGTCCGGACCGAAATTCCGTTAATCAGCGGTTATTTGTTAAACTTTAACCGGGCACAAGGTGTACTTGATGATTTCCGTTCAATTCTTTAATGTGCCCATTCGGCAAAAAAGTCATTTCCTTTATCGTCTACAATAATGAAAGCCGGGAAATTTTCTACACGTATTTTACGTACTGCTTCCATGCCGAGTTCTTCGAAATCAACGACTTCTACAGATTTAATGCTGTTCTTGGCTAAAATTGCTGCAGGACCGCCGATAGAGCCCAGGTAAAAACCTCCGTGCTTTTGACAGGCATCTGTAACGGCCTGGGAACGGTTTCCTTTGGCCACCATAATCATTGAACCTCCCAAAGACTGGAATAAGTCGACATAAGGATCCATACGTCCGGCAGTAGTAGGTCCGAAACTACCGGAAGGCATTCCTTGCGGGGTTTTAGCCGGACCGGCATAATAAACCGGGTGTTTTTTGAAATATTCCGGCATCGGTTTACCTTCGTCTATCATTTGTTTAATGCGGGCGTGAGCAATGTCACGGGCGACAATTAAGGTTCCGGAAAGATTCAAACGGGTTTTTACCGGGTATTTCGTTAATTCTTTCAATATATTTTCCATGGGCTGGTCCAGGTCGATATTCACTGCCGGTGCCAAAACCGGAGATTCTGCCGGTAAGAAACGGGCCGGATTTTTTTCTAGTTGTTCCAGGAAAATACCTTCTTCTGTAATTTTGGCTTTGATATTCCGGTCTGCGCTGCAACTTACTCCTATCCCAACCGGACAGGAAGCTGCATGCCGCGGTAAGCGGATGACCCGGACGTCGTGTACCCAATATTTTCCACCGAATTGGGCACCTATGCCTTTTTCCTGACAAATTTTCAGGATTTTTTCTTCCCATTCCAGATCCCGGAAAGCGCGGCCACCTTCATTTCCGGATGTGGGGAGGTGGTCATAATAACCTGCAGAAGCTTTTTTGACTGTAGCTAAGCAAGCTTCCGCAGAAGTTCCTCCGATGACAACTGCCAGATGGTAGGGAGGGCAGGCAGAAGTTCCTAAATCCAACACTTTCTGGGAGATGAATCTGGTGAGGGTCTCTTCGTTCAATAAAGCCTTCGTTTGTTGGTATAAAAATGTTTTATTGGCTGAACCTCCTCCTTTGGTCATAAATAAAAATTTATAAGTATTCCCTTGGGTGGCATACAGATCAATTTGGGCCGGTAAATTCGTACCAGTGTTTTTCTCTTCTGTCATGCTGAAAGGAACGACCTGGGAGTATCGGAGGTTCCGGTCACGGTAAGTTTCAAACACTCCTTTACTGATAGCTTCGGCATCATTATAGCCGGTATAGACATCCTGTCCTTTCATTCCGATACAGATAGCCGTACCTGTATCCTGGCAGGTAGGTAATTGTCCTTCTGCCGATACGACCTGATTCAGTAGTAAAGTATGTGCTACGAATTTATCATTATCGCTGGCTTCAGGATCTTTTAAAATATCGGCAACTTTTTGTAAATGAGAGGCCCGGAGGTAAAAAGAAACATCTGCATAAGCTTCGCGGGCTAATAACTCCAAACCTTCCTGTTCTATTTTCAAGATTTTACGTCCGTCACATTCTACCGTTTTGACATACTCTTTCGTTAAGAGACGATACGCTGTTGTATCTTTTTCAATTGGAAACGGTTCCTGATATTTAAATTCTGCCATGATGTAATGGGTTTATTAAGTTATAAATAGTACAATACCAACTTGATTAATTTGGCAACGAAATTAAGATTAATAAGTGAAAATGACTAAAATTTTTAGAGAAAAATTTCTCTAATTAAGAATTCGCTAGAAAGGTTTCTCAGCTGGGATTTTTTGAGTATAATTTTCCTATATTTGTTTGTTTTTCTGAAAAAAAGAAAATTTGGTATTTTTGTATTATAGGCAAATAAATGGATAGCGGAGTTATTTTTTGGAGCATTATTGTATTTTTAAGTGCCGGTTTCCTTCTGGAAAGGTTACTGGACGGACTGAACATGCGTTGTATGTCTTCCCATTTACCGGAGAGCCTGAAAGGAATTTATGATGAAAAAGAGTATGAACGTTTTCAAAATTACAAAAGGGAGACCAATCGGTTTAATTGTATCTGTTCTGCTTTTTCTTTTATCGTGCTGATTGTATTTTTAAGTGTGGGTGGATTTGGTTGGTATAATGCGTGGATTGTGGGGATAACGGATAATCTGATTCTGCAGACGCTGTTATTTATGCTCGGGTTATTGGTAGCTTCTACCTTAGCAGAGATGCCTTTTGATTGGTATGCGACTTTCCGGATAGAGGAAAAATTTGGTTTTAATAAAACGACTTTAAAAACGTGGGGATCGGATACTTTAAAAAGTTTATTGCTTTCTGTATTTATCGGAGGAATTATTTTAACTGTTGTGGTGTGGTTTTATAAGATAACTGGAATTTATTTTTGGTACTATGCCTGGGCTATCATCAGTTTATTTTCACTGTTTATGGCTTTATTTTACTCCCGTTTGATTGTTCCGCTTTTTAATAAGCAGTTTCCTTTGGAATCCGGAAATTTGAGGGATAAAATTGAAACATTAGCGCAAAAAACAGGTTTTAAATTGAAAAATATTTATGTAATAGACGGTTCCAGACGATCTACAAAGGCAAATGCTTATTTTACGGGTTTCGGACCGGAAAAGAGGGTAGTGTTGTATGATACTTTACTAAAAGATCTGACAGAAGAGGAAATTGTGGCTGTTTTGGCTCATGAAATCGGTCATTACCGGAAGCATCACACCTTGCAGTTTATGTTGGCTTCCCTCCTGCAAACGGGAATACTGTTGTGGTTATTTTCTTTATTGGTAAATGAGCCGGCTTTATCGGAAGCATTGGGAGGGGAACGGGTTTATTTTCAGTTGGGATTAGTTGCTTTTGTCCTGCTTTATACTCCGCTTAGTATTGTCACTGGCTTAGGGATGAATGCCTGGTCAAGGAAAAACGAATATGAGGCGGATGCTTTTGCTGCGGAGCAGGGAAAAGGGGAAGAGCTGATTGCCGGTCTGAAGAAAATATCCGTAAAGGCGTTGAGTAATCTTACTCCTCACCCGTGGTACGAATTTGTTTATTATTCGCATCCTTCTTTATTAAAGAGAATTGCAGGTATTGAGGGACAAAAACGGATAAATAAAGCCTGAACATCAGATTTGTGAAGATAGGGATATTAAAAAGGCAGAAAGAAGGAAAAAGTAACGTTCTAAAACGAATTATTCAATGAAAATAGCGGTTTTTACTTTATTGTGTATATTCATTATACTGGTATCCGGGTGTAAAGGGAAGTCTTTCCCTCGGAAGACTATGTCTGGAAATCCGATTTTTGAAGGATGGTATGCAGATCCTCATGCTGTCATATACGGAGATACCTATTGGGTCTATCCCACCTACTCGGCTCCATATAAAGAGCAGACATTTTTGGATTGTTTTTCTTCCAAGGATTTAATTAACTGGACGAAACATTCTCATATATTGGACACTGCAGCCGTAAAATGGGCGAAAAAATGTTTATGGGCACCGGCGGCTATAGAAAAGGAGGGAAAATACTATCTTTTTTTCGGGGCCAATGATGTGCATGAAGGAGAGGTCGGGGGGATAGGAATAGCTGTTGCAGATTGTCCGGAGGGCCCTTATAAAGATTTATTGGGCAGGCCTTTGATCAACGAAATCGTAAATGGGGCTCAGCCTATCGATCAGTTTGTATATGAAGAAGGAGGCGATTATTATATGTATTATGGGGGATGGGGACATTGTAACGTGGTGAAACTGAAAAAGGATTTTAGTGGATTGGAATGTTTTAAAGACGGTTCTTTCTACAAGGAGATTACTCCTCAGGGGTATGTAGAAGGTTCGTTTATGTTTAAAAAAGACGGAAAATATTATTTTATGTGGTCGGAAGGAGGATGGACCGGACCGGATTACTGTGTTGCTTATGCTATAGCGCAGTCGCCTTTCGGGCCTTTTCAGCGTATAGGAAAAATTTTGCAGCAGGATGATCGTGTGGCTACAGGGGCCGGACATCATTCTGTCGTAAATGTGCCGGAAACGGATCAATGGTATATATTTTATCACCGTCATCCGGTCGGGGACCGGAATGGAAACCACCGGGAAACTTGCATAGACAAGTTGGAATTTGATAAAAACGGATATATAAAACCGGTAAAAATAACGTTTGAAGGAGTAGACAGACAAAAAATATGAGGGGATTTTTTCTTCGTTTTTGTTTATAACTTTGAGGAAGGAAAGAAAAAAAGAGATAAAAAATGTTGTAGTTTTGCCGGAGGTTCAAATTTTATTTTATATGAATGCAATTATAATTACGATTGGAGATGAAATATTATTAGGGCAGATATTGGATACAAATTCCCGTTATATTGCGGAGCATCTGGCCGGAATAGGGGCAGAAGTAAAAGAGGTGCTTACCGTAGGGGATAAACAGGATGAAATATACCGTACTGTGGATTATGCAATGGGGGGGGCTGAGCTCGTTATCGTAACGGGGGGACTGGGTCCGACAAAAGACGATATGACCAAAAAAGTACTGGCAGAATATTTTGGTTCCAAATTAGTGTTGAATTCTCAAGCGATGGGTTGGTTAGAGGAGTTATTGAGAGGGAGAGGAATTGCATTGAATGAAAATAACAGAAATCAGGCCGTTTTACCTGATAATTGCCGGATATTAAAGAACGAGAAAGGGACGGCTTGCGGAATGTGGTTTGAAAGAGGATGGAAATCCCTGATTTCTTTGCCGGGGGTTCCTTTTGAAATGGAACATTTAATGGAAAGTGCGGTATTGCCGGAATTGAAAAAGCGTTATCCGAATCTGCAATTGGAATACCGGATGCTAAAGGTATACGATATTCCGGAATCCGAATTAGCTGAACGTTTGGACAAATGGGAAGATTCTTTACCCGAAGGTCTGGGATTGGCATATTTACCTTCTCCGGGTTTGGTAAAATTGCGCCTTACAGCGAAAGGCAAAGCTGTTTTTAAATTGGAAGAATATTATACGACTTTAAAAGCGGAATTGTCAGGGCTGCATTATATGGAGGGGGAAGGAGAGACCGTCGAAAAACAGTTTGGGGAATTATGTCTTCGTAAACAGATAAGTGTCGTTACTGCTGAAAGTTGTACGGGGGGATATATAGCTCATCTTATTACCTCTGTGCCCGGGAGTTCTGCTTATTTTAAGGGAAGCGTAGTGGCCTATGCCAATGAGGTAAAAGAGGATGTATTAGGCGTACGGGCTACGGATATAAAAGAGTGGGGAGCTGTGAGTGAAACTGTGGTGTGTCAGATGGCAGAGGGAGTAAGGCAGCTTATGCAAGCCGACTATGCCGTGGCGACTTCCGGTGTTGCCGGACCGGATGGGGGAACAGCCGAAAAACCGGTTGGTACGGTTTGGATAGCAGTAGCTACTCCTCAAAAGACAATTGCCCGAAAATTTATCTTTTCTTTTACCCGCGAACGGAATATTGCCAAAGCTGCTGTAAAAGCTTTGGAAATGTTAATGGAGAATATCGAATAAAAAGCCTCTGGGAACAGGAAGCAGTAGATCAGGGATCGGATTTTCACTGATCAGGGATGAATGCCGCCTTATAAAATCTGGTATCGGAATTTTTAACTGTCGAAGCGTTAGTTGTTTCCGGCAGAGGTTTCATCCGTAATCAGCAAAAACAGTTCATCTGAAAATATTTATTTAATTTCTTCGTAATCGGCGTCTTCAATGATTTCTCCGCCCATTTTGTGTTGTTGTTCTGTAGCCTGTGCTTTTTTACGCAGTTTATTGATCCGGTATTGACTGATCAGATCTGTGATTCCATAAAATATGGCTGTGGCTCCTAAAATAATAATGACATACTCTGCACTGCCCCAGGGTTTGAAAATGACGATCAGTCCGGCTAACAGAATGATAATCGGATAAAAGTAATTTACGGCTGAAATCGGACCGAATTGACGGGCGGCAGAAAGGGTGGCCAATTGGGCAATGGCCGCCAGAATCAGAATACAGCCTAAGATTACCATTAATACCGTGGTAAAGAAAAGGGGGATAGATACCAACAATATACCTAAAATAATACTTCCGATGCCGTTTAATGAAAGAAGGCCGTCTGTACGCTGAGCCGCTTGTTGTTGGCGGTAAGAAGTGATAAAGGCCATGATACCGGTCAATAGAAACAGTGCCCCGATTACAATGACAATTGATTTTAAAGCTACATCTGGCCATATAATCAGAATTACACCAATGATGATCGATATCAAAGCACGGTATACTGCATTTCTGTAAGTTGTTTTACTGTAAATAATTTTCATATCTTTTTCTATAAACTTTCATTCAAATTAATTTAACGAAAGTAACTAATTTTTGTTAGACTATTGCAATTTCTGAATGAAAAGCTTTGAAATGATGCAGAATAATCTTTCAGTATTCTTTTGTTAATAATATTTTTTATTTAAATATACTGAAGGAGTTTGAAAATTGGAAGAAAAAGAATAAAGATTAACTTTGTACAATAAATATGGGGTAAGGATTAAAAACCGATGAGGAGATTCTTTTTACATATAGTTTTCTGTGTGTGTGGCTTATGGCTTATAAATCCGGCGTACGCTAATGAAAAGCGGAAACTGGTTGTGACGGAAAACGTCTTACCTGAAAAAATCATTCTTGCTTTCCGGAATAGTCTGGGTTTTGCTTCTTTACCCGAAGAAATGGAACGGCAGATAAATGTGGACAGTCTGCTGTCTGTTTTGGAAATAGAAAAGCGCTACGATTCTTATTTTAAATTGAGAAGAATTGCTATTAAATCGAAGGCTTTGCGGGGAGAAACCCGGGTGGCCATAGCGGAGAGCGACCGGATGTATTCGAAAGCAAAGGCATTAAATGATTCTTTAGGACAGGCGCTGGCTTTAAATGTTATCGGAGAGGTGTACGCTTTGACGAGGAGGGACAAAGAGGCGGGAGATGCTTATAAAAAAGCTCTGGAACTTTTTGGTTCTTTAAAGATGGATGAAGTGCTGGTAAAGATATTATTAATAGAACTTGCTGAATACCACCTTCGCATGGATGAACCGGAGAAAGCAGAACAATATATGGAACGTCTGAATAAGATGCCTCTTACGGCTTCTTCGGAAACGGAACAGACGATCCGGTATATTTTTAATGCTTACTGTAAAATATTCAGGAAAGATACTTTAGCAACCCGTCAATATTTAGATAAGGCAGCTGCTTTGTCTGCTACTATGCAACCGGCTGTCTTACGGCATTTCTTTATCGTTCAGGCAATGTATTTAGCTGAAACGGGCAGACCGGAAGAAGCTTTGGAAATGTACGAACGTTTTTTTAAAACCAAAGATGCCTATATTAATCACGCTTTGCATGTAATTGCCATGAAAAATAAGGCGTCATTGTATTGGGAGATGGGACGTAAAGAGGAAGCTTACAAGCAGTATAATGCTATTTATGCTTACATAAAATCATCTTTCGAAAAGAATTATCCCAAGGAGATCGACCAGCTGACAACTCGTTTTCAGGCCGAACAATTGACTTATCAGAATGAAAGGAACAGGCATTTATCCATGCGTTATTATACGGTCGGAATTATATTGTGCGTAGTGTTATTACTGGTTTTTTCTTTTCTGAGTTGGAAGAAAATATTCCGGTTGAGGCAATCAAAGCTGAATCTGGAAGCAATGAAATGGAAAGCGGAAAAGGCCATTAAAAGGAAGAATCTGTTTTTGTCGAATATGAGCCATGAAGTGCGTACTCCTTTAAATGCAATTGTCGGGTTTTCGGGTTTATTGGCTTCGGAGGATATGGAACTGGACGATGAATCTCTTCCGGAGTATTGTGAAATAATCAAGGTAAATTCTCAGCAGCTCTTGAATTTGGTAAATGATATCCTGGATTTTTCAGATTTTGAAGGAGAAAATATAAAGTTTACTATCCGGGAATGCGACGCCGTGAAAATCTGTAGAGAAGTAGTAGAAACTATACGGGCTTCCTATCAAATGTGTGTGGAATTGCATTTTGTGACAGAATTGTCCGCATTAGTCATTGATACAGATGATGCCCGGCTCAGGCAGGTTCTGATTAATTTACTGGTTAATGCTACAAAATTTACGAAAGAGGGCTCCATTGTCCTGAAGCTGGAGGTGAGTCCGGAAGACAGCGGTATGGCTCTTTTTTCGGTGACGGACACAGGTTGTGGTATTCCTCTTGAAAAGCAAAAATTGATTTTTGAGCGTTTTGAAAAACTAAATGATTTTGTACAGGGAAGCGGACTGGGACTTTCCATTTGTCAGTTGATTGTAAAACATATAAAGGGCAGGCTTTGGGTAGATCCGGATTACACTCAGGGAGCGCGTTTTTATTTTACACATCCTTTTAAATACAAGTCTTCTATATAAGCATTGCGAATGAAAAAAGTTCTCTTACTGATTTATATTTCTGTTATGCCTCTTGTTTTGTTGTTTGCAGAAGAGAGGAAAGAGGACATGCATTATCGGGATAGTATTCTGAAGGTTGTGGATTTATTGCCTGCAGACAGTGCCCGTTTGACTTATTTGGAAAGGGTGGCTTACTGTCACCAATATCCGCCTTTGGATCAGATTTTTGCCGTTGCTCTATGGGAAGAAAGTATCCGTCAGGGAAATATTTATTATGAAAATCTGGGAGCCTATTATATAGCGGCTTGTTTTGATAAACGGCATGATCCGGACAGTTTGTCGTATTGGGTGGATAAATTGGAAGAATTGGTGCCTCAGGTGGGTACTTACGATTATTATCTGGAGCAAAAGGCAGCCTTTAGCCGGGCACAGGCCTCCAAGCGGAAGATAGAGAAAGCTGTTTTTACGGCTAAGAATGTTTTGGAGGATGCAAAACGTTATCATAGCCATAACGGGGAGATTGCGGCATATAACAGTTTGGCCTGTTCCTATTCAGTTTCGAGCCGTCCCCAGGAAGCCTTGAAAATGTTATTCGAAGCCCATAAGCGTTTTACGGAACAGACAAAAATGAGTTTGCGGGTAGATGTATTGTCCCGGATCGCGGGAATATATGGGAATATTGGAAAGGATAGTTTAAAGATGCCCTATTTACAAGAAATGACAGACGCTTTGCAAGAGGCGATGACGAAAGAACCGGAAGCAGAGAAAAATTGGATCAATATGGCTATTGATTGTCAGGTAAAATACATTATGCATTTTTTGAACCGCTCCGATTTCCGGGAGGCTCAGAAGCATATTGAAAGGGCAAAAGCACTTTTAGCTCCTCATGTGGATCCTGTTTTTTGGTTGAATGTACAGCTGATGCAATTGCAATATTTTTACAGGACCAAAGAATATGATAAAAGTATTGCTTTAGTAGATGAGGTAACTCCCATTGTCTTGAAAAATTATGTGGCTACTTTCGGGATGCTGATAAGTTATAAAGCTAGGATTCAGCGGGAGAAGGGGGATATAGACGGAGCGGTTACCACACTCCGTTACCTGGTTCACGCACAGGATTCTTTAAATAATGCTTTTTCTGCCAGCCAGTTGGAGCAGGTAAAAGAGGTTTACCATATAGACGAACTGCTACTGGAAAAACAGAAGATCAGCAATATGAATCTGATCCGGATATTGAGTATTTCGGCAATTCTTTTTGTCTTAATTTTTCTCTTTTACATTTATACCCGTTCTCTTTCCCGGAGAATTGTACAGTCGGAGAAAGCGGCTGCGGAAGCTACTGCCCGTTCGGAGTCTAATAACCGGGCTAAAGAACGGCTGCGCACGGAAATCAGTCATGATATTCGGATTTCATTGAATGCTGTTGTCGGATTTTCAGAACTATTAATGGAACCGGATAGTTGCCCCGATAAAGAAAGTAAATTAGAATACGGGAAAATTATACAGGAAAATGCAGAGCAATTACTGGACTATGTAAACAATATCCTGGAACTTTCCCGTTTAGAGTCTGGTAAGATCACGTATAAAGAGGAAAATTGCGACCTCCTGGAGATGTGCAGGGAGGCTATGGAGATGGCGTTGCAATATGAGAAGAATATAGTTAAACCCTCTTTGCAGACTACGATTGACGATTTATCGATAACGACGGACCGGAGAAGTTTTATCGCTTTGCTTCGGAGTTTTCTTGTTTTTAAGAGTGAAAATAATCCGGGAATTTTTCAGACGGTGATCCATATCGGGCAAAATGAAGCCGGAACAATGCTCTTATTCCGTGTGGTGAACACGCCTTTGGCCAAGGAATTCCAGGGGAACAGGACGACTTTGGTCCGTAACGAGATCAACGCCCATCTGATCCATTATTTTGGGGGTACCTATGAGGTTTGTCCGCCTCATACAGAAGCTTTTACTATACTTTTTACTTATCCTGTTTTTAAAGAGGATAAAGATAAAAAGTAACAAAAAAGCCGCCAAAATTGTTTTGACGGCTTTGGGAAGTTAAATGGAATTATTATTTGATCAGGTCTACACTTCTTTTTACAAATTTGTTAAGTGCTTCTCCTTTAAGAAGACCGTTTGCTAAAAGTGCCAGGTCAATCAATTGTCCTACAATTTTGTTTTCTTTGCCGTATTCTTGCAACAAAGTTTCTTTTTGTTGACGCATATTGTCAATTTTTTCGTTATATTCTTTCAGCCGGTCTTTGTCGACCTGGGGAATCTCATCTTCTTTTTTATCCTTATTCAGCTCATTTAGTTCTGTCTTTTTCCCTTCCATTTCCTTGATTTCGAAATTGAGGGGTTCCAGTTTGGCATTCATGGATTTCTTTTCGTCAGCGAGTACATCCTTTACCAATTTATGGTCTGTATTGACGACAAGCGTATATTGATCTCCCATTGCTCCGTAAAAACCCATACCCGGATTTAAAGCAGCCATTTCTTTCATACGGCGCATAAATTCTGAGCGGGTAACCACTACCGGATCACTGTCTTCCCCTAAGGCTTCGAAGTTAACTAAGAACATACCGTTCTCTTTGGGTAATTGAGATGAAAATACCGGACGGAGTTCATTTTGTTCCTCTTCACTCAGGTCTGATTGGCGGGCATCTTCTTTCGGGATTAATTTTTCCACTACATCGGAATCTACCCTCAAATATTTATGATCTGAATTTTTCTGTTCCAGATGGTTAATAAAATGAGTATCCAGTTGTCCGTCCATTAATAAGACATCATATCCTTTTGCCTTTGCCTTTTCGATATAACTGTATTGTTCAGTGGCATCAGTGGCATATAGACAAACGATATTTTTATCTTTATCCGTTTGATTGGCTTTAATCAGATTGTCGTATTCTTCAAAGGTAAAATATTTTCCATCGGTATTTTTCAACAGGTAAATGTCTTTTGCTCTTTCTGCAAATTTTTCATCTGTCAGCATGCCGTATTGAATAAATATTTTTAAATCATCCCATTTTTTCTCGTATTCCTCCCGGTTATTTTTGAAAATATCGCTTAGGCTATCGGCTACTTTCTTCGTGATGTGATTGGAGATTTTCTTAACATTCCGGTCGCTTTGCAAATAAGAGCGGGATACATTTAACGGAATATCCGGCGAATCGATAACTCCGTGTAAAAGAGTCAGGTACTCAGGTACAATTCCTTCTACCGAATCCGTAACATATACCTGATTACTGTATAGTTGGATCTTGTTCTTCTGTATTTCGAATTTATTATTGATTTTGGGGAAATACAGTATACCTGTCAAATTAAACGGATAATCTACATTTAAGTGAATGTGAAAGAGGGGATCTTCAGCCATCGGATATAACTGATGATAAAATCTGAGGTAGTCTTCTTCTTTCAGATCGGAAGGTTTACGGGTCCAGGCCGGGTTGACGTCATTGATCACATTGTCTTCCTCTGTGTCAACATATTTTCCGTCTTTCCATTCTTTCTTTTTTCCAAAAATAATTTCAACCGGAAGGAATTTGCAATATTTATTTAATAATTCATTGATTTTATTGTCTTCCAAAAATTCTTTATCGTCGGCATTCAGATACATGATAATATCCGTACCTCTTTCTGCTTTATCAATATCGTCTAAGGTATATTCCGGATCCCCGCTACAAGTCCATTTTACAGCCTGGGCTCCTTCTTTATAGGATTTTGTAACGATTTCCACCTTATCGCTGACCATAAAAGCAGAATAAAAACCTAATCCGAAATGACCGATTATGGTGGCTGCGTCATCTTTATGCTTTTCCAGGAATTCTTCTGCTCCGGAAAAAGCAATTTGATTGATATATTTCTCTACTTCTTCCCGGGTCATTCCGATACCATTATCCGAAACAGTCAATGTTCCTGCCTCTTTGTCAGCTTTTACCCGGATTTTTAAATCCCCTAATTCTTCTTTTACTTCTCCTGTAGAAGCTAATACTTTTAATTTCTGGGTGGCATCTACTGCATTTGAAACGATTTCCCTCAAAAAGATATCATGGTCAGAATAAAGGAATTTTTTGATAATCGGGAATAAGTCCTTCGTTGAAACACCTATTTTTCCTGTTGTCATAACATTTATATTTTATATGATTAATTATATCCTGAAATTTACGCTTTTCTATAGACAATTGTTATGCCAGAACCGGAAAACTGACAGGATGACAGTGGAAATGTTTTTATGTTCATGACGTAAAAAAGGAAAAGGATTGACAGTACTTCGTCTCTGATTACGACCCGTCTTCCGTCGCGCTGAAGAATAAACCTGCAGTCCGGATCAATCCCCTGATCCGGAACGGCTGTTCCGTTAATCAGCGGAGCATTAATCTGCTTCCGGAGAAAGCATTTGTCTCGGAATAAACATTTCCATACTTATCCGCTTCCCCTGATATAAATCATGTTTTTTTCTGGGTGCCGGGAGTATATTTGAAAGATAAAAACAAATGGTCTTTTATTTTAAATAATTTTATAAAAATGAATGCGTTAAATCCTGCTTTTTATAAAGAGAAAATTTTTTCTGCGGCTTGGTTTCGTACCTATGGTTTATTGGTAATTGGTTCTTTTGTATTAGCCATGGGTTATACTTTTTTTATGACTCCTTATAAAATTGTGCCGGGTGGAATTTATGGTATTGCTACCATTTTTCATTATAAACTGGGTTTTCCCATTGGTATGGCAGCTTTGTGTTTTAATTTGCCTTTGAGTTTGTGGGGAGTGAAAGTTTTAGGTAAGCAATTCGGATTGAAGACATTTATCTGTTTTATCCTGGTTGCCGTTTTTGCTGATGGGGTTCCGTTTTTATTAGAGAGGTGCGGACATCCCCATCCGTACGATCCTTTCCAACTTCAGGATGAAGTATTATTGGCCAGTATCTTTGGAGGTGTTATCATTGGAATCGGAGTTGGTTTAATATTGAAAACCCGTTCTTCCAGTGGGGGGACGGATGTGTTTACTTCCATACTGAGTAAACTGACCCATAAACCTATCGGGATGCTTCAGATGATTGTAGACTCTTCCATTGTATTGTGTGGCTTATTGGTTTTTCAGGACTGGAAAATCCCTTTCTATTCCTGGTTGACTATTTTCCTGATGGGGAAAGTAATTGATATTGTTATGCAGGGGTATTCAAGTGATAAGACTTTTTTTATTGTAACGGATAAAATAGAAGAGATCCGCCAGTATATTCTGGTAGAATTACATAGGGGCGGGTCTATAATGCCCGTAAAAGGAATGTTTAACCGTACGGAGAAAGAGATGATTATGACTGTCGTTAGCCGGCGGGAAATGGTCACTCTTCAACGGGCTATTTACAAAATAGATCCCCAGGCTTTTACTACCATTCTGAATGCTCAGGAGATTCTGGGACTCGGTTTTAAACGGATAGAAGAGTGAAAATGTTTAAGCGTATAAATGTTTCTGGAGGAGGATGGATGTTTCTGGGGAAATAGGATTAACGCTTCGCTGTTTAACGGAACTGTTATTCCCGATTAAGGGATTCATACAGACCGCAGGTTCATTTGTCAGCGAGTTGTAAGAAAAGCCTTAATCAAGTACAAAGTACCGTTAATCCCTTCGATATCATCACTTATTAAACATTTTCACATTTGAATTCTCAGACATTCTGTCAATTCGGAAAAGGAAGAGGTGAAAATTTTTTTATTGAAATTCGATATCTGTAAAGAACTGGGGGACATGGAAATTGGGTTGAGGGGAATCGATCGGGTACCAGGATAAAAAATGAGGTTCTGAGAGGTGGTCTCCGCATTTATACACATTTGCTTTGGCCTGTAAGCCGGAGAGCCAGCTGATATTGTGTTTAAAGAGTAGCGTTGCCGGTAGGGAGACGAGGAGAGACCAGCGGTTATGGCCGTTCTTTTCTTCAAAATTTTCAGTTCCCAAAGTTGAATAACGTTGTATAGACTTCATCAGTAAGGGAGAGGCGTGTAAGGCAGCAGCTCCTTTTTCCCGGTAACCGACTAAAGCTTTTCCGATACAATTGAATTCGCAATTATAATATCCTCTCTCGTCCGGGGCAATGAAGAACTCTACGCAGGAATCCGTCCATACAGGTCCGTTGTCTTTATTTACTTTGGCTAGTGTATATTTTTCTGCTACGTCAAAACGAATAAAAATTTCTCTATCGTTGTGGGCTATACGGAACCGGACCTGAGGAGAGTATGGATATTGCTCCGGCCAGTTATTGCAAATTACAGGCTGGGCAGGAATTTCTTCCAAAAGGCTATAGGCTTCTTGTAAACAATCACAACGTAAATCAGAATTTTTTTTTACTTGAAACATAACTGATAATAAATGTTATAACTGAATTTTTAAAAAGCTATCCGGAATGTTTACTCTTTATGTAAAAACTGTAGGTTTATCTTGTAACAAACTGTCCTGTCAGGTATACCTGCCGTTTACCGGAAGAATAAACTTTCCGGATGCCCGGATGGAATTTATTTATATTTTGCAATTTCTTCTTTTACAATGGAACACATCTGTTCATATTGAGCTTCCATACTTTGTAAAAGCTTATGTTGTGCTCTGGCCCGAACCAGATTGTGTACCTGATTTTTGACTTTATAATACTTATCTCCGTCGATATAGTCCATTAAGAAACGAAGCACCTGTTCGTAAGTAATGTATTTGGCGGAAAAGGCCAGATAATCAATTTCGGCGGGATTGAGGAAGGAAGCTGTTTCGGATAGATAACCTTGTGTATAGCCCCGGAAAATGTCCAGATTCATGGCTACATTATCCAGATTTTCGTCATCTTCTAAACCTGTATTGGTATAGGAGCGCATGGCATCTCCATAGTCGTTCAGGCAAGTGCTACTCAATACAGTATCCAGATCGATCACACAGAGTACATTACCTTGTTTATCGAACAAAATATTATTGATTTTGGTGTCATTATGAGTTACCCGGGTAGGGATGGTTCCGTTTTCCACTAATTCCCAGAAATGCAGCATTTCTTCCCGCCGGCGTTCTATCCATTGGATTTCACTGGGGACGGTTGCTTTCCGTCCCACAGGATCTTTGGCTAATACCTGGTCCCATTGCTGAAAGCGGAAACGTATATTATGGAATCCCGGAAGAATGTCGGTTAAAGGTTCTGTAAAATCGGATAACATCGCTTGAAATTTTCCGATACCTTTACCTCCCTGATAGGCGAGTTCTGGAGTGTCGGCTTTCTGGTATGCAATTGTATCCCCGATGAACACACATACGGCCCAGTATTCCCCGTCTTCATCCTGATAGTATAATTTCCCGTCTTTTGTCGGAGTGACAGTCAAAGCTTCCCGCATCGGATCACCTCCCTGAGCAATGATTTTCTTTTTCAGATGAGTGGTTACCCGCTGAATATTTTCCATCATTGCCGGAATGTTCTGAAAAATGTTCTTGTTTTTGCGTTGTAGGATGTAATTCGGAGCAGTCGCTTCTGCTGTGGTAATCATTAAGGTATCGTTGATAAAGCCTTCTCCTAAAGGCTTAACCGTTAAAATTGTTCCTTCCAGCTGAAATTGGCTGCAAATACTGTTCAGTCTATTTTCCATAATATTTTAATACAATTTATAATTTAAAGTAACATTCGTATTTTGCCTTGCGCGTGCAGCAAAACACGAATGTGTACTACTGTTTATTTGGTTCTAATCTTATGTCCGACTAATGCATAATACAGAATATAAATAAAACAAGGCAAACAAATCCAATAGGCATTTTGCATGCCGTGATTATCTGTCAGAAAACCCAGTAAAGGTAATATAATTACCGGTCCTGCCATCGCCATAATAAGCAAAGAAGAACCGGCTTTGGTAAATTTTCCCAAATCAGCCATAGCCAGCGGCCATAATGCCGGCCACATCAAAGAGCATCCCAGAGCAATCAGGAAAATAAACCAGATGGATAGGCTGTCGGGTACGAGTACAACCAGTAAGGAGCCGAGAATGGCAATCACTGAACATATTTTCAAAGCTGTAGCCTGGTTCAGATAACGGGGGATTAAGACAATCCCGCAAATATAACCGATTACTAAGCCAATAGGTGCAATCCAGGCATAAAGATCTGCATACGGCAGATTTAAATAGGTTGCGTAGTCTACCAGTGTGCTCAGTGCAACTGTCTCTGCTCCAACATAGAAAAATAGAGCCAGACAACCTAAAAGTAAATGAGGAAACTGGAAGATAGAAGTTTTGTGAGCTGCATAAGGACAGGCATCGGCATTGTCTTCATCTTCCCCAACGGCTTTTACTTCCGGAAGGGGTGCCAATAAGGAAATGATTCCCAGTAAAATAAATACCCCTATAATGATATAGAAAGGGATAAATAAATCGGCAATTACCGTATCTTTTATGTTTTTGCCGATAATCCAGGTTAAAAAGAGAGGAGCTACGGGCCAGGCCAGTTTATTGCAAATCCCCATAATACTAATCCGTTTGGCTGCACTTTCCAGAGGGCCTAAAATCGTTACGTAAGGATTGACGGAAGCCTGAAGATAAGCATTGGCTGTTCCACTGATGAAACAAGCCAGCAGAAACAACGGAAAACTTTCCTGAAAAGCAGCCGGAATAAAAAGTCCGAAAGCGATGGCAAACATCAAAAAAGATAAAGCCATGGTTCGTTTATACCCAATTGCTTTAATCGTCATTGAAGCCGGATAACCGAATATCAGAAAGGGTAAAAAGGTTACGGCTACAATAAAATACGATACTCCGGAAGAAATTTCCAGAGAACCTTTCAATACCGGAATGAGATAGGAATTAATCCCAAGTGCAAATCCTATCGCAAAAAACATCATGCCGACGAATGCTAACGGCATAGTGTAGTTTTTCTTTTCATGTGTCATTAGGTTAAATTGTTAGTTGATTAATAAGACAATAAGACGCGCAATTACTTATTTAAAAAGTTATTTCTTTTTAAACGACGTAAAAATAATAAAAATAATGACTTTGTAAAATATTTTATTTAAAAATAGCAATAAGTAAAAAACTCCTCAATATTTTACAGCTTCAGAAGTCAATTCCGGCGATAGGTTCGGAGTTTCACTAACAAATCTTACCTTTTCCCGTATAAATTTTCATTAAAAGATAAAATTTATGGATAAAAAAGGATGGTTGGATTTTTTGGGAATTTCGGTACACAATCCTCACACAGAAGTCATTCTGAATATTGTATTGCAATCTATTGTAGTAGCACTGATCGCTGCATTGATTTATTTTGTGATCAATAAGTGGCTGTCTTTGCTGATCTGGAAAATCATGGGAAAAACCAAAAGTTCGTGGCATGATATTATATATAAACAGCGTTTTTTTAACAAACTATCCTACTTGATTCCACCCCTGGCTACTTATATTATATTGGAGAATATACCCTGGAGTAAAATTTATATTCTGCAACGATTGGTCGATATTTGGATGGTTGTAGTGAGTATGCTTATATTCAATAATTTATTGAATACAATTAATAAAATTTACGAGAGTTATCCGATATCCAAAAATCGTCCTATCCGGGTATTTATTCAGGTATTAAAGACTTTTATTTATACCGTAGTCATCGTTGTGGTCATCAGTATTATGGTCAATAAATCCCCGGAGCACCTGATTGTTGGGCTAGGAGCTTTTGCTGCTGTATTGATGTTAATATTTAAGGATTCTATTCTGGGGTTTGTTGCCGGGGTACAATTATTAGCCAATAAAATGATCCGGATCGGGGATTGGATTGTTATGGACAGCAATAATGCAAACGGAGAAGTTCTGGAGATTAATTTGTATACTGTAAAAGTACAGAACTGGGATATGACGATTTCTACTATTCCCACTTACCAATTGGTATCTCAATCTTTCATTAACTGGAGAGGAATGCAGGAATCTAACGGACGGCGGATTGAACGATATATCAGTATAGATATCAGTACGGTACATTTTTTGTCCCGGGAAGAAATAGAAGGTTTTCAGGCTTCGGTTTATTTGAAAGATTACATTGAAAAAATGCTCTCTACATTAGAAAATATGAACAAAGATAAAGAGACGATTTTCGATGAAAGGAAACTGACAAATTTGGGTATATTCCGGGAATATATGGAGTTCTGGCTGGAAGCCAATCCCGATATCAATAATGATATGACACATATGGTCAGACAATTACAACCCACTGCAGTAGGTATACCTATCGAGATTTACTGTTTTTCCCTAAAACAGGAATGGGTAGCTTATGAAAAAGTCCAGTCCGATATTTTTGACCACATCTTAGCGGTGGTGCCTCATTTTAATCTCAAGATTTTTCAGTATCCTGCGGAAATGTTTGTAGCGGGAGAAACCGTTATGCATTCGTAATGCAGGAATAAATGCCGGAAAATCAACAGTATTAAGGCAGTAACCGCTTCTTTCTGCCGATTTTAACTCTGTTAAACTGTTATTTCCAAACTTGAATGTTTGCAAACAAATATTGTATGTGTTATATTTGTTGAAGAATAACAGTTATTTAGAAATATTTACGATATTATGAATAAGGGATTAAAAAGCCCTCTTTTTGTTTATGCGAAAATAGTATTATGGTGTTATTTTGCGTGGATAGGGAGTGTGGCAGAAGCTTGGGGGATAACAGATGATAAAAGATATTATCTGCGAAATTTGAGTATTAAGGATGGGCTTTCTCAGAATACAGTGAATACTGTCTTACAGGATCGGCAAGGATTTATGTGGTTTGGTACGAAAGACGGCTTAAATCGTTTTGACGGGCTTTCTTTAAAAATATTCCGGCGGGAATATGGAAATCCCAGGAGTATCGGAAATAACATTATTACGACTTTATATGAGGATAAAACCGGGAATTTATGGGTAGGAACAGATGCTGGCCTCTATATTTATCAGCCGGAGAAAGAGAAGTTCAATCCTTTTGCAATTTCCACCGGTGACGGGATTCGGATAGAGGAGACAGTTACTATGATCGGAAATGATTCTGTGGGACAGATTTGGATAGCAGTGGAAAGACAGGGAATTTTTAAGTATGATCCGGAGGAAGGAATATTGAAAAACTACCCTTTGAACCGGAAAGAAAAGCATCAGGCCAATGTACAGTGTTTTGCTTTTGACGGAAAGGACCGGATGTGGATTGGCTTTTTCGGAGAAGGGTTGTGGTATTCGGAAGATGGATTGAAAACCTTACGCCCTTTCCGAACGGAAGAAAAAGAAAAAATTTTTGCTGAAGATATTGTTTCCCGTATTTTGCCAGGCCCTTATAATTGTTTATATGTTGCTTCGGCCAAGGGAGGATTGAGGGAAATTAACCTTACTTCGGGTAAAGTACGGGATCTGCTTGCCAGAGACGAAAATCGCCAGAATTTATGGGTGAGGGATATATGCCTTTATTCGGATACAGAAATTTGGGTCGGTTCTGAATCCGGGGTTTTTATTTATAATTTGCGTACCAATCGTTATACCCATTTAAAAACTTCGGGGGACAATCCTTATGCGCTTTCGGATAATGCCGTGTATTCTTTTTGTAAAGATAAGGAGGGAGGAATGTGGATCGGCTCTTATTTTGGCGGAGTGGATTATTATCCCGTACCGTATACTTATTTTGAAAAGTATTATCCCCTTTATTATCAGAATAGCATTCACGGAAAGCGGGTTCGGGAATTTTGTCCGGCTCCGGACGGTTCTATCTGGATTGGAACGGAAGACGGCGGTCTGAATCGTTTTGATCCTGTGACCAGAAAATTCAGTTTTTTTGAGCCAAGCCGGGAATTCCGGAACGTGCATGCTTTGTGTATGGACGGGGAAAATCTCTGGATCGGTACTTTTTCCAAAGGGCTGAAAGTATTGAATACAAAAACGGGTAAAATGAAAAGTTATTCCCAGGGTATTACTCCGAATAGTTTAAATGATAATAATGTTTTTTCCATTTTCAAAACCTCCGCCGGCGATATTTGGTTAGGAACTCTTTTCGGTTTGCTTCAATACAATAAAGGAAAGGATTGTTTTATTCGTATACCGGAATTGGAAGGGAAATTTATTCATGATATTAAAGAAGATTCTCAGGGCAATATATGGCTGGCTACTTATGCAAACGGGGCCTGGAAGTTTGACGTGAAAACTAAAATATGGACCAATTTTTTGCAAAATGAAAAGGATACTGCAAGCCTTCCGTATAATAAGGTATTGAGTATATATGAAGATTCCCGTCGTCAGGTGTGGTTAACGACTCAGGGAGGAGGTTTTTGCCGTTATTGTCCTGAAACCAAAAATTTTGTGCGGTATACCATGCAAAATGGATTACCTAATGATGTCGTATACCAGATCGTGGAGGATCAGGAGGGATATTTTTGGCTGACCACTAACCGGGGATTATTGCGTTTCGACCGGAAGAAAGAGGAATTTAAATCTTTTACCATAGCGAACGGATTACTTTGTAATCAGTTTAATTATCGTTCAGGTTTAAGAATGCCGGACGGGAAAATTTATTTTGGAAGTATAGAAGGATTTATTGTATTTAATCCCCAGAGTTTTCAGGAAAATAAATATATTCCTCCGGTAACCATTACGGATTTTTGGTTATTCAACGACCGGGCAGAAGTGGGAAAGGAAGGTTCCCCCTTGAAAAAGAGTATTATAATTTCAGATACTTTGATATTAAAATCAAACCAGAATTCTTTTTCTTTCCGTATAGCTGCCCTCAGTTATCAAGCTCCGGAAATGAATCAGTTGATGTATCGTCTGGAAGGGTTCGATGCAGAGTGGCAACCTTCCGACCGGGGACCTTTAATTACTTATTCTAACCTGAAACATGGGGATTATGTTTTCCGGGTAAAAGCTTCCAATAGTGATGGCGTTTGGAATAAACAGGAAAGGATATTGTATATTTCTATATTGCCTCCTTTTTATTTATCTGCCGGGGCTTATAGCTTATACATATTGCTGGGGATAGCTTCTGTACTTTATACCATATTTTATTTCAGACGGCGGAATGCACGTCATTACCGGTTACAGGCCGAAAAATTTGAAAGAGAAAAGGAAAGGGAAATTTACCGGGCCAAGATTGACTTTTTTACGAATGTGGCGCATGAAATCCGGACACCTTTAACTTTAATAAAAGGACCGTTGGAAAATATACTTATGAGAAAGGAGATGCAACCGGAAGTAGAAGAAGATTTAAATATTATGAACCGGAATACGGAACGGCTTTTGAATTTGACAAATCAGCTGTTAGATTTCCGGAAAACGGAAGTCAAGGGATTCCGGTTGAATTTTGTGGAACGAAATATTCCGGCATTGGTGCGGGAGACCTGGCAGCGGTTTTTACCGCTGGCAAAACAGAGGCAAATAAATTTTACCCTGGATATGCCGGAGGGTGAATTGACGGCGCATGTAGATCAGGAAGCCTTTACCAAAATGCTCAGTAATTTATTCAGCAATGCTGTAAAATATGCAAAAACTTTTATTATTGTGCGATTGTCTGTCACTCAGGCCGACCAATTCGCTCTGAAAGTAACCAATGACGGGATAGTGGTTCCTCCGGAGGTGAGGGAGGAGATTTTTAAACCCTTTGTTCAGTATCAGGACCGGGAAATCAAAGAGGTGACTGGTGGTTCCGGAATCGGATTGGCATTGGCGCGTTCTTTGGCGGAGTTGCATCAGGGCTCTTTGGCTATGACAGAGGAGACCGACCGGAATGGTTTTCTGTTATTGTTGCCGGTTACTCAAAAGGGAGTGATCCGTTTAAAACCGGATATTCCGGAACCCAAAAAACGGGAACCGGAAACAAAGGAAAAAACAGAGATGAATAAAAATAAACCCATTGTACTGGTGGTAGAAGATGATCCCGATATGTTGATTTTTCTGGAACGTCAATTAACTGCATATTATAATGTATTAAAAGCAACCGATGGAAGAAAGGCACTGGAAACCCTCGATGCCGCTTATGTAAATATTGTCGTCAGTGATGTCGTAATGCCTAACATGGATGGATTTGAACTTTGCCACCGCTTAAAATCGGATGTCAATTACAGTCATATCCCGGTCGTTTTGCTGACAGCTAAAACCAATATGAAGTCGAAAATAGAGGGATTGGAAATGGGAGCGGATGCTTATATCGAAAAACCTTTTTCAGTTGAATTCCTCTATGCTACTATGGCTAACTTGTTGCAAAATCGGGAAAAACTGAGAGAAACATATGCCCGTTCGCCTTTAGTCGCTTCCAATACGATGGCGATGTCGAAAGCCGACGAAGAATTTTTGAAAAAGTTGCATGAAATTATACGGGCTAATTTGCACAATCCGGATTTCGGGATGGATGATGTCGCAGATGCGCTCTATATGAGCCGTTCCAGTTTTTACCGGAAGATCCGCGGTCTATCGGATTTAACTCCGAATGATTATTTGCGGTTAGAGCGATTGAAAAAAGCAGCTGAGCTGTTACAGGAAGGAAAGTATCCGGTAAGTGAAATTTGTTATCTCGCCGGTTTTAATACACCCTCTTATTTTACCAAGTGTTTTTTTAAACAATTTGGAGTGCTACCTAAAGATTTTTCCGGAAAATAAAGGTTTGAGACAAATTTTCTATTATCTGGGATGATTGTTTTTAAAAGGAAGAAAGGTGTCATATACTTTTGTTAGAGAAATTTAATTCTCTGAAATAAAAGTTGTGACTTATGCGTGGAATAATACTTTTTTTAATAATTGTTTTAAACGGATTTTTTTCTTATGCCCAATGGAAGCCAGCCGGTGACCGTTTGCTGACACGTTGGGGAAAGGCGTTGAATCCGGACCGGGTATGGCCGGAGTACCCCCGTCCGATTATGGAACGGGAGGTTTGGAAAAATCTGAACGGTCTCTGGGAATATGCCGTTGTTCCGCAGGGGAGTGCGGAGCCCTCCGCTTATGAGGGTAAGATTCTGGTACCTTTTGCCCTGGAGTCATCCCTTTCGGGAGTGGGGAGGGCTTTACAACCGGAGGAGGAATTATGGTATAAACGTGATTTTCGTATAGATTCTTCCTGGAAAAAGAAACGGATCTTATTACATTTTGGAGCAGTGGACTGGAAAACGGATGTATGGGTGAACGGAGTGAAAGTGGGGAGTCATAGCGGAGGTTATACTCCTTTTAGTTTTGATATAACTTCGGCATTGGTTGCTGGTGATAACCGGCTGACGGTACGGGTAAGCGATCCGACAGACCAGGGGATACAACCCCGTGGAAAACAAGTAAACCGGCCCTGTGGGATTTGGTATACTTCCGTGAGTGGAATCTGGCAGACGGTCTGGCTGGAACCGGTGCCTGATCATTACATTTCCGGAGTTCGGATTACGCCTGATATCGACAGGCGTATTTTGAGGGTGGAGGCAGAGACGGGGAGTGATGGAATAGTGCAGGTTGAAGTAAGTGCTGGTGGCAATCCGGTTGCTTTTTGCCGGTCTTTAAGCGGTCAGGCGGTAGAGGTTTGCATGCCCCCGGATATGTGTTTGTGGAGTCCTGATCATCCTTTTCTCTACGATTTATGTATTTCATTATGGGAATCGGGTCGCTGTATTGACCGGGTAAAGAGTTATGCAGCTATGCGTAAGTATTCGACGAAGCGTGATAAGAGGGGTATTGTTCGTCTTCAACTGAATAACCGGGATCTTTTCCAGTACGGTCTTTTGGATCAGGGATGGTGGCCAGACGGCTTGTATACGGCTCCCGGTGATTCTGCATTGTTTTATGATCTGGAGAAGACGAAGTCCTTTGGTTTTAATATGGTACGCAAGCATGTAAAAGTTGAACCGGCGCGCTGGTATTTTCATTGTGACCGTATGGGTCTGATCGTATGGCAGGATATGCCGAACGGTGATACTGGTCCTGATTGGCAGAACCGGGAATATTTCAATGGAGTGGAGAAAGTGCGCACTGCCTGTTCTGAGTCGGTTTATCGTTCGGAATGGCAGTCGATCATGGATTATCTTTATAATTACCCTTGCATAGGAGTATGGGTTCCTTTTAACGAGGCGTGGGGTCAGTTTAAGACGGAGGAAATCGTAAAGTGGACGAAGCTTTACGATCCCAGCCGTCTGGTTAATCCGGCTAGCGGAGGTAATCATTATGCCTGTGGAGATTTGCTGGACCTTCACAATTATCCCTCTCCGGAGCTTTATCTGTATGATGGTCAGCGAGCTACAGTTTTGGGAGAGTTTGGGGGCATCGGCCTTGTCAGTCCGGGTCATGTCTGGGAACCCACCCACAACTGGGGATACGTTCAGTTCACGGATAGTGCAGAGGCGACTTCAGCCTACTTGGAATATGCAGAAATGCTTTATGCCTTGATCGGCAGTGGTTTTTCGGCAGCCGTATATACGCAGACGACAGATGTGGAAATAGAGGTGAATGGTTTGCTGACCTACGACCGGGAAAAAGTGAAGCTGGATGAAGATAAACTCCGGGAAATCAATACGAAAATATGTAATTCTTTGAAAGACAAATAATATTATAGCAGAATATTTATACATCTAACCAATAAATAAGATACATTCTATGAAAAAATCTAAAATGATTCAAATGTACTGGGAAAGACGGCGGTTTACTGCTTCTGCGGTAACTGTGGCATTCCTGTCGTTATTATCAACTTGGGGACCGGGAGCCGCTTATGGAATTCAACCGGTAAAAGCTAATATCGCTTTTACCGGTAATTCCGGCTCTTTTGAAAGTGAAAATTTGTTTATTCCGGATTTTCGTGAAAACGATTCCGAAGGGATACAACAGACTAAAAAAGTTACAGTAAAAGGATATGTCGTAGATGAAAAAGGTGAACCCCTGATCGGGGTAAACATCCGTATTCCCGGTACCGGTACCGGTACAACAACGGATCTGGACGGTAACTTTGTTTTGTTGGTACCGGAAGGGACGAAAAAACTTTTATTTACCTCTGTAGGTTATAAGGAGATGGAAGTAGAGGTAAAACCGGAGATGGAGATAAAGATGGAGGTTGATTCTCAGGCGATGGAAGAGGTCGTGGTCGTCGGATACGGAAAGCAGAAAAAGATATCGGTTACCGGTGCACTGTCTACCGTTGCTTCCGAAGAAGTGTTAAAAGTATCGACTCCTTCTTTGTCGAATGCTCTGGCAGGCCAGATGCCGGGTATTATCAGCCGTCAGACCAGCGGAGAACCGGGTTATGATCAGGCACAGGTATATATCCGGGGAATTGCTTCTTTCGGAAACAATAATCCCCTGGTATTGATTGACGGGGTAGAGCGGGACCTGAATCAGATCAATGCTCAGGAGGTAGAAAGTTTTACGATATTGAAAGATGCCTCTGCTACAGCTGTATACGGAGCACGGGGGGCAAACGGAGTAATTCTGATTACGACCAAACGGGGGGTAACCGGTAAGCCTCATATTACATTCCGGGCAGAAGCTGCTGTATTACAGGCTTTACGTTTACCTAAATATGTAAATGGATTTGAGTATGCTTCTCTGATGAATGAAGCCTTACGGTTTTCCGGACAACAGGAAAGATGGTCGGCTGAAGAACTACAGAAATATGCTGACGGTTCGGATCCTTACCTTTATCCGAGTGTAGATTGGGCAGATGAGGTATTGCATAAGACATCTTGGCAAACCATTAACAATTTGAGTGTAACCGGTGGAACCGATATTTTCAAGTATTATATGAATGTGGGGTTCACTTTACAGGATGGACTTTACCGGGAAGATCCGGCTAATAAATACAATACCAATGCCAATGTAAAACGTTATAACTTCCGGAGTAATATCGATGTGGCTCTGGCTAAAAACTTTACTTTACAACTGGGATTGGGAGGAATTATACAGAACGGAAATTATCCGGGCTTCAGTTCTCCTGATATTTTCCAGGCGATGCAGATGATTTCTCCGATTGCTTATCCGGCCCGGAATCCGGACGGAACTCCGGGAGGAGCTCAGGCTTATGTGGGTTGGAATCCTTGGGGACGGGTGACTCAATCCGGTTATTCTACCCAGGACCGGACGACCTTGCAAGCTAGTTTTGGTGCAAACTGGAATTTGGATTTTTTATTGAAGGGATTGTCTTTGAGGGGATTGTTTTCTTATGACAGGTATACCCAGACCAATAATGTACGGATTAAAGAGTTTGAAGTAAAACGTTACTTGGGGAAAGATGAAGAAACCGGAGAAGATTTGTATAGTCCGGTATTCCGGGAAGAAAAACCGCTGGGTTATGAGCGGGAAAATGAAGCCAACCGGGCTATCTATCTGGAAGCTCAGGTAAACTATAACCGTACTTTCGGTATTCATAATATTACGGGTATGTTGCTTTTCAATCAGCGGGAGTATGTAAACCTGAATGCGGATTCCAGGGGAAATATTCCGTATCGCCGCCGTGGATTTGCCGGACGTCTTACTTATAGTATTGCCGACAGATACCTCTTGGAAGGGAATTTCGGTTATAATGGTTCGGAAAACTTTCCAAAAGGCAAACGGTTCGGTTTCTTTCCTTCCGGGTCTTTAGGCTGGATTGTTTCCAATGAGAATTTCTGGGGAATTGATGCCATTAACCGCCTGAAATTAAGAGTATCATACGGTAAGGTGGGAAATGATCAGATCGGACAGCGTTTCTTATTTTTGAGTACGATCAAGACAGATGGACAGTATTATTATTTCGGAGACGAACAAACGCAATACAAGGGAATGGAGGAGAATGCAATCGGAAATCCGAATGTAACCTGGGAAGAATCCACTAAAACAGATATCGGTTTTGACTTGGGATTGTTTAATGATAAGATTTCTTTACAGGTGGACTTCTTCCACGAATCCCGCAAAGGCATTTTATTACAAAGGGCTACCATACCGCAGGTAACCGGTATTTATCCGTGGTCCATACCTTATGGAAATATCGGTAAAATAAAGAATAGAGGAATAGATGCCCTGTTGGAGGCCCGAAATACAACTAATTCCGGTTTCTTCTATTCTTTCAGGGGGAATTTTACATTTGCCCGGAATAAGGTAATTGAAAATGATGAGCCGGCAAAAAAATATCCGTATTTGTCCGGGAAAGGAAAACGTTTGAATCAGCCTTTCGGTTTTGTAGCAGAAGGATTTTTCCGGGATGAAGCTGATATACAAAGCAGTCCCTATCAGACTTTGGGTACGGTGCGTCCGGGGGATGTGAAATACAAAGATATTAACGGGGATGGTGTTATTGACTCTTACGATCAGGTTGCTATTGGCTACCCCCGTTTGCCGGAGATTTCTTTCGGGTTCGGTGGTACCATCGGATACAAAGGATTTGATTTGAGTGTTTATTTTACCGGTGCAGCTCATGCGACGGTTGACATTGGAGGATTCGGAATGTGGGCATTTTACGATGGATTGGGATCAAATAATATTTTGAAAGAATATTACGATAACCGCTGGACACCTGAAAATCCCAATGCCCGTTATCCGGCTATAGACGTGGGAAATAACCCGAATAATTTTGTTACTTCTACGGTGTGGAAAAAGAACGGTAACTATTTGCGGTTCCGGAATGCAGAAATTGGATATACACTGAAAAACATCAATAAAAAATACGGGATCAGTCAGTTCCGGGTATTCCTCAATGGTATGAATTTGCATACCTGGGATCATGTGAAAATTATGGATCCGGAATCTAATGACGGATGGGGACAATATCCCTTGCAACGAAGCTTTAATGTCGGTTTCCAAATCGATTTTAATTAAAGTGACAATTTAAAAGATTTAAGTCGAACCCTGTAAAAAGATGAAAAATGAAACATATATTCAAAACAATAGCTGGAATGATACTGACTTTTCTGGCCTTATCCTGTTCTGATTTTCTGGACAAAGCGCCTGAGGAAGATATTACGATAGAAGAAGCTTTTCTGCAACGGAATTATGCCGAAGCTTTTTTAACGGATGCTTATGCGGATTTACCGATGGAAATTCATTTTACGGATATGGCGGATATCAATCCTTTTGTGCTGGCATCCGATGAATTTAATGTTCCCTGGCCGGAGAAATTCGGGAAGTTGATGAACCGGGGAGCCTGGAATGCTTATAATGCTACAGGACGTGTGTGGATTAATATGTATGAAGGGGTACGTAAATCCAATATTTTCCTGGACAATATTCACATTACCCCACTTTCGGAGGAATTTACGGCGAAAGATAAAGACCGCTGGATAGGAGAGGCTATTTTATTGAGAGCTCTTTATCATTTCTATGTGATGCGTATTTACGGTCCCAGTCCCATTATGGATTATTCCGCTACGGTTTCCGACAATTTTACTCAGATCAGGCGTCAGCCTTTGGATAGCTGTATCAATTTTGTATTGAGGGAATGCGATCGTGCTATTCCGCTGTTACCCATGCGGGCAATCAATAATCGTCAGACCGGTCGTATGACGGCTGCTGTTGCGTATGCCTTAAAAGCCCGTTTACTCCTTTACCGGGCCAGTGATTTATGGAATGGCAATCCGGATTATGCGAATTTTAAGGACAATGCAGGAGTGGAGTTATTCCCGCAGGTAAAGGAAGAAAAATGGTGGGCGGAAGCTGCTGCGGCTGCAAAAAAATGTATCGAAGAATGTGAAGCAGCAGGATATACTCTTTACAGGGTGGCTGAGGACGATCCGGTACAAAACTATTATCGTTTGTTTTTAGACCGTTATAATAATGAAGTGATACTGGGACGTAATTGCGGGGTGGAACCCGTGCCTGAAAAATGTGGTTTCCCACGCAGTCAGGGCGGTTGGGCCGGTTGGAATGTTACCCAGCAGCAGGTAGACGCTTACGAAATGGACAATGGAATTATTCCGATTACCGGTTATACCAGTGATGGTTCTCCAATCATTGATTCCCGTTCCGGATATAAGGAAACGGGGTATGCTGAAGAAGCCGGGCCGGCAGGGCGCTGGCCGGCAGGTGTCAGAAATATGTATGTTCACCGGGATCCCCGTTTTTATGCTACTGTCGCTTATAACGGAGCTATGTTTAAAGAAAAACAGATAGAGATGTGGAATACGGGAGCTGACGGCCGGGGGAATGAAGGGCGTGATTATTGTACGACCGGTTATTTACTGAAAAAATATGTAGACGAAACCTGTAATATACCACAGGGAATTTTCTCTCTGAAAACCTGGATACTGTTCCGTTTGGGGGAGATTTATCTGGATTATGCCGAAGCTCTGAACGAGGCAGAAGGACCTGTGAATGATGTATACTATTACGTAAATCAAGTTCGGGACAGGGCAGGTATGCCTGCATTACCGAGCGGTTTGTCGAAATCGGAAATGCGGGAGAGAATCCGCCACGAAAGGCGTATTGAACTGGCTTTTGAAACCCATCGTTATTTTGATTGCCATCGTTGGAAGATTGCAGAAAAAACAGATAACGGCCCGATTTGGGGAATGAATATTTCTGCAGGGACTTCTTTACAGGATGATGCTTATTATAAACGTACGGTAATCGAAAACCGTGTGTTTAAAGCACCTACTCATTATTTATTTCCAATTTTTCAGGATGAGATTGATAAAAATCCGAATCTGGCGCAAAATCCCGGTTGGTAAATTTTATAAAAAGCAGTTTAACCGGATCGGGAAAAATTGCTAAATAGGAAGGACAGATTGTAAACTTGTAATATTTAATGTGATGAAAAAAAATCGATTATTCTATATAATATTGGCCGGACTGTTTATGCTGTCAGAAGCTTGTTCGGATGAAGTAAAAGCTTATCTGGAAGATATCCCGGATGCGGGACAATATGCTTCCCTGTATATGCCACAGGCTTATTATTTACCTTCCAGTCAGACGGTGTATGTAAAAGAAGGTGTACAGTCATACCTGGTGGCTGCTTATCTAGGAGGACCGCAAGCTGCGGGTTCAGATATTCATATTACCTTTCAGGTAGATGAAAAATTGGTAGAAGAATTTAATGCCCGTCAGGGAACGGATTATCAGTTACTTCCCCGGGAATGCTGGGAATTCCCGCAGCAGGAAACTTGTATTCCGGCCGGAAATCAGCAGAGCTTGCCGGTATACATCCACATAAACGCTATCGGTTACGTGTCCGTACCGGATTCCTATTTATTGCCGGTGACGATTCAGGAGACAGATAGTGAGATACCGGTATTGAAAAATTACGAGACTACTTATTTCCTCTTTACCGGTTCTTATCTGCCCGGGCAAGTGCCTTCCGTCAAGGTATATTCTTTCGGACAAGCAGTGTCAAAGCCGGTTTTCTGCCGGGATAAGGATCTGATACGTATAGATGAGAACGATAATCTACAGTTGTATCAATCCGATGAAAACGGTATTTTTCAGGAACCCCGTCAAATCGGTCAGGGATGGAACGATGTCAATATTATGTTCTATATGCCCGATAACCGGTTTATTATCCGTAATCCTGCTCAGAATCTGGCACAATATGTAATTGACGAACAGTATAATTTCCTGGGACAGCGGGAGATCGGCTGGGGTTGGGGAGGTGCTGCCCAGATTGTGCCTTTTAAAAATCTGGCATTCCTGGCTGTCAACGGAGATGCTTTGACAAAGTACCCGATCAATCAGAACGGAGATTTCGATTTTGCCAATTGTTCTGATATTGAAAGTCAGGGATGGGGCGCATATAAACAAATTCTGTGTTACGGGAATTCTATTCTGGCTCTGGAAGCCGGAGGTAATTTATGGGAAATTCCTCTGAGTGATGACTATACCGTGGGCGCCAGGAGACAAGTCGGTTCCGGTTGGGAATTCGAAAAAATTATATGCTGCGGGACGGATTTACTGGCTTTGGATGCCAATGGAGATCTCTGGCGGTATGAGTTTGATCCAAGGGCTTTCTGGCCTTTAAAAGCAGAAGAAGGAGATACAGAGACGGAAACCGAATAATTAAAAGGGGAAACTATGAGAAACAGAATATGGATAGGATGGATATGTATCGGTTTTATATTTGCCGGGTGTTCCGATAAAAACGGGACACTCGACAAAGAGGCTGCCTATGCTTTAATAGAACGGGTAATTGGCGAAAAAGCCGGATACTTTAGGGTGGAATATATCGCCCGGGAAAATGAAAAAGACGTTTTTGAACTGGAACAAAAGGGAGAACAGATTGTGTTGAGGGGAAATAACGGCGTTTCTGTAGCCAGTGCCCTGAATCATTATCTGAATGAATATGCTCATTGTCAGTACGGCTGGAATGCTTCCCATCTGCAATTGCCGGATCCGCTTCCAAAAGTGAAAGAAAAAGTGAGGAAAGTAACTCCCTATGTTTACCGGCATTATTTTAATTACTGTACTTTTAGTTATACAGCTGCCTGGTGGGATTGGGAGCGTTGGCAAAAGGAGATCGATTATATGGCGCTCCACGGAGTGAATATGCCTTTGGCGATGACCGGACAAAATGCGGTATGGGACCGTGTATACCGGAATATGGGATTTACGGATGAGGATATGGATCTTTTTTTCACCGGACCCGGATACTTTATGTGGTTTTGGGCAGGGAATATTGACGGCTGGTGCGGGCCTTTACCTAAAAGTTGGATGGAAAGTCACGAAGAATTACAGAAAAAGATATTGGCCCGGGAGCGGGAATTGGGAATGACTCCGGTATTACCGGCTTTTACGGGACATGTGCCTCCTACCTTTAAAGACCGTTTTCCGGAGGCCCGGCTCAGGCAGGTAAATTGGGAAGGACGTTTTGCCGATACCTATCTGTTGGAAGCGGATGATCCATTGTTTCAGACTATTGGCAATCGTTTTATGGAAGAACAAATCCGCACTTTTGGGACAGATCATTTGTACGGGGCAGATACCTTTAATGAAATGTTTCCCCCCTCGGATGATTCTACCTACCTGGATGGCATTAGTAAAGCAGTTTACCAATCAATGGCTGCAGTAGATCCGGAAGCTGTATGGGTGATGCAGGGATGGTTATTTCATGATAAACGGGATTTTTGGAAACCGGCACAAATGAAGGCTTATCTGGGAGCCGTTCCGGATGAACACTTGATTGTACTGGACTTATGGGGAGAAGAATTTCCGATATGGGACCGCACAGAAGCATTTTATGGAAAACCTTGGATTTGGTGTATGCTGCATAATTTTGGAGGCCGTAATATGCTGTTCGGTAATACTTCTAAATTGGCAAAAGAACCTGCGCGGGTACTGGCGGATTCGGCTAAAGGCCGTTTGGTCGGGCTGGGAGCCGTTCCGGAGGGAATCGAACAAAACCCGGTTGTTTATAGTTTGCTTTTCAGTCAGATATGGAGAAATACGGCTGTAGATTTAGACGATTGGTTTGAAACGTATATTGAAAGCCGTTACGGTTGCCGGGATGAAGATGCGGCGAAGGCTTGGGACATTCTGCGGAATACTGTATATGCCAGTGAAGGGAATTACGAAAGTGCTATAACGGCTCGTCCTACTTTTGAAAAACACAATAATTGGGCTTATACAGATATCCCTTACGACCCGGCAGAGATCGTTAAGGCTTGGAAGTATTTGCTTCAGGCCGCCGGACGGTTAGGGGATAATCCGTGTTACCGTTACGATTTGATCTTGGTAGGAAAACAGGCTTTGGCTAATTATGCCACAATCATCCAACAAAAATTCGGAGAAGATTACCGGACAAAAGATTTACCTGCATTTAAACGGAATAGCCGGGAATTTATGGAATTGATAGAGGATATGGACGAGTTAATGGGGACTCACGAAGCTTTTCTTTTGGGGAAATGGCTAAAAGATGCCAGGAGTTGGGGACAAACAGTTCCGGAAAAGCAATTGTATGAAAAAAATGCCCGGGATCAGATCACCCTCTGGGGAGGAAAAGATGCAGTGCTCCATGACTATGCCAGTAAGCAGTGGTCCGGATTGTTTAAAGGGTTTTACAAAGGGCGTTGGCAACTGTTTATCGATGAGGTATACGATTGTATAAAAACAGGGCGGAAATACGATCACATTAAAAATGATGAGAAAGTGAAAAGCTGGGAATGGGAATGGGTAAACGGACAGGAAAACTATCCTGCTGTTCCTCAGGGAGATCCGGTAGTCGTAAACCGGAGGATGTTTGACAAATATATTCCGAAACTGCAACAGGTTTATGAAATAAATTTCTAAAAAGAATAAGGTAAAATCGATATTTATACACACTAACACAAAAAATAGATCATGGAAAGATTAACAGAACAACCCTCTAAATATAATGATTTAGAGAAAAAATCGGTAGAAGAATTAATCCGGGATATCAATCGGGAAGATCAGTTGGTGGCTTTGGCCATACAAAAAGTGCTGCCGGATATTGCAGTTCTAGTAACAGCTATTGAAAAACAGCTGAAAAACGGAGGACGTATGTTTTATTTGGGATGCGGGAGCGGAGGCCGGCTCTCCGTATTGGACGCCATTGAATTGCCTAATACCTACGGTATTGAGAAAGGGATCGTAAACGTTGTGCTGGCCGGTGGTGTCGAACATCTGGTGGAAGCATTGGAAGAAAAAGAAGACGATGTGGAAGAAGGCTGGAGAACTTTACAGGAAGCCCGAATTTCCCCGGCTGACATTGTCGTCGGGATTTCGGCCAGCGGAACAACTCCCTATGTATTGGAAACTATGAAAAAATGCCGGGAATATTCTATTCCTTGCGGTTCAATCGTAGGCAATCCCGATTCTCCTATTTCCAAATATGCAGACTATCCCGTAGAAGTTATTACAGGTCCGGAATTTATAACGGGTAGTACGCGTATGAAATGCGGTACAGTGCAGAAGATGTTATTTGATATGATCAGTACTACTGTGATGGTTCGTTTGGGAAGAGTGAAAGGGAACCGGATGGTAAATGCCCGGCTAACGAATAATAAACTGGTAGACCGTTCTACCAAAACTTTAATGGCAGAAATGGGGTTGACGGACTATGAAGAAGCTAAAGCACTCATTTTAAAGTGTGGAAATGTGAAAAAAGCCATGGAATATGTTCAGTCCGGTAAAAATATATAAGAAAGAAATATGGGAAAAAACTGTTTGAATCGTATCGGGAGAATCCTTTTGTTGGGCTTGGTAATGGGTGGTTTGCCTTTGTATCTGTCGGCACAGTCTGCCGACCGTAATTTGGGAATAATACCGGCCCCTTTATCTGTAAATGTCTCTGAGGGGTATTTCCGGTTTACAGATGTAAAAAAGGCTGCTATTCTTTATGAGACGGAAGCGGATTTAGCTAACGCCCGTTTGTTACGCGATTATTTATTTCGGAATTTCGGTTTGGATATACCTGTGGTAAATAATGCCAGAAAGAAATACAAAGAAACAATTTGTTTCCAATCTTCCGGGACCCAGGAGATGGGAGCTGAGGCATACTGTCTCCTGGTTACTCCTTCCCGTATAGAAATACGGGGGAAAGAGGCAGGAGGGTTTTATGGTTTGCAGTCTTTGATGCAAATGTGTTCGGTAGCTTCCGGGAAAGGGGAAGTGAGGATACCCTGTGTGCAGATCGATGACGCTCCCCGTTTTGCTTACCGTGGTATTATGCAGGATGTTGGTTATCATATTTACCCGGTTTCGTTTATAAAACGGCAGATTGATCTGTTGGCAAAGTATAAATTGAATGTCTATCACTGGCATCTTACTGAAGACCACGGGTGGAGAATAGAGATAAAAAAATATCCGAAACTGACAACGGTGGGAGCTCACAGGGAGCAGACATGTGTCAGTCATTATAACGGGGAAATGACAGGCTTGGACGGCACTTCCTACGGCGGATTTTATACTCAGGAAGAAGTGAAGGAAATTGTAGCTTATGCTCAGCAACGGCATGTGGAGGTCATTCCGGAAATAGAATTACCGGGGCATTCTCTGGCTGCCCTGGCTTCTTACCCCCAACTGGCATGCGGAGAGCAGCCCGGTCCTTTCCGGGTAGCAGAATGGTGGGGAATATACGAGGATGTTTATTGTGCCGGGAAAGAAGAAACTTTTCGTTTTTTGGAAGATGTATTGACTGAAGTGATGGACTTGTTTCCGGGAAAATATATCCATATTGGCGGAGATGAGTGCCCGAAAGAAAGATGGAAAAAGTGTATCTATTGCCAGAAACGGATAGCAGAAGAGGGGTTAAAAGATGAGTTTGAGCTACAGAGTTATTTTGTAAAACGAATTGAGAAATTCGTCAATGGAAAAGGACGTGAAATTATCGGTTGGGACGAGATTCTGGAAGGAGGTTTGGCTCCGGGAGCTACCGTTATGAACTGGAGGGATACGAGTGAAGGAATTAAGGCGGCCCGTCAGCATCACGATGTCATCATGTCTCCCAGCCAATTTATTTATTTCGATTACATACAGGGGGACCGGGAGCAGGAACCTTTGACAATAGGCTGGGGATATAATCCGACAGAGAAAGTATATGCTTACGAACCGGTTCCGGAACAATTGGCTCCTGAGCATCGTCCCTATATCATAGGGGTAGAAGCTCCGTTATGGACAGAACATATGGATACCTACCGGAAGGTGGAATATATGCTGCTGCCGCGTTTAATGGCTTTATCGGAAATAGCCTGGTCTGTACCGGAAGTAAAGGATTTGAAAAATTTTAAAGAAGAACGGTTGCCTGTGCATCTGGCTTGGCTGGACACTGCCGGGATTGTTTATCGGGTTCCGGAGCCCATCGGTATGGAACAGGATACCCTATACGGAGCCGAATTTACAGTGAGTCTGAAAACTCCGGTGGAAGGGGGGAAGATCTATTATAATTTTGAAGGACAGGCTCCACGGGAAACAGACTATTTATATGAAAAACCTTTCCGGGTCATTGTTCCGCAAGGGCAGAAGCGGGAATTAAAAGCCATTACAGTGGCACCTTCGGGAATGCGTAGTATTGTATCTACGACTGTTTTCATTCATCAGTCGGCTGAATGAAGTAAAATAGTAAACGAATAAGGATAAATAAAAACTATCGGTTTTTTTACTGTTTTCGGAACCTATTTTAATATAGACTATTATGATTCAGAAATATACAAATAATTTTGATCGGTTACTTATGAAACGGAGTTTTATGTTGGGGGTGTTATTTTGGGGATGCTCACTTGCGGTAAATGCCCAGTCTGAATATGAGGTGGGTTTTGCCCGGGTGAGTATAGAGCCCGATCATTCCTTGTTTTCTTTGCCTTTGGCCGGATATGGTTATCCCCGCGAAGGCCGGTTCACATTGGAATGGATAAAAAAGGGTATGGGAGTTGGTGTCACAGAGATGACCGGGTGTGCCGGTCGTCTCTATGCCCTGAACAGAAACGGCCGTTTATTGAGGCGAAAGAGTGATAAAGGAGGGGAAGAGTGGACCGTTGTTGGAAAATCTTCAAATTCTTTTTGTCTGCTGGCAAGTTCAGGAAAGGATTTGTATGCCGGTGACCGGGAGGGGAATATCTGGAAAGGGAAGCCGGATAATTTTCCGGAATCCTGGAAAAAAATGGGAGTTTTACCGGGCATTCAAGCTTTGACTGTGATTAACGGATGTTTTTATGCGGTCTGTGGAGAAAAAGGTTTATATGAAGGAAAACTGAAAAAAGACGGCTTGGTCTGGGAAAAAATAGGGAAAGCCGGTCAGGTCGTTTCCCTGACGGCTGATGGAAACAGTTTATACGCATTGACGGAGGACGGATTATTATGGCAACGCCGTTTGGGGATGAATAAACCTTGGCTGAAGATAGCCTGGCTGAATGGAGCTACCTGTTCTGTCCGTATGAAACGGATTGCTGTACTGGAAGGAAGACTCTATGGGTTGTCGGAAGAGGAAGCCATTTATATAGCGGACCATAGTAGCTTGCATTCTCTTGCTGTGAGTGCGGTAGCGATAAGGTCCGGTAAAGAAACGGCCGTAATTGTAGGAATTGACTTAACCGGATTTGATTATTCTTTAGGGGTGGCAGTAAAGGAAGAGATTACCCGGAAAAGGGGCATTCCGGCTGAGGCCATATTGATTAATGCTTCCCATTCTCATTTTGCACCGGTAGCACAAGCTTTTCCTACATGGGGGGCTCACCAGCAATTGCCGGATAGTTTATATTTAAATAAGTTTGTAAAAAAAGGAATAGTGGAAGCTATCGAACAGGCATTGGACCATATGGAAAAATCAAAATTAATTTTTGGGCGTGGGAAGACGGCTATCGGGGCCAACCGGAGTCTTTCCGGAGAAGATGCTGTATACGATCCGGCCTTGGACATCCTTCAGATTCAGGGGAAAAACCGTAAGGGACTTATATTCCTGACGGGTTGTCATCCTGTATTCCGGAATGAAGGGCGTTCTGGCTATACCATCAGTCCGAATTTCCCGGGTTATGCCCGCAACCGGATAGAAGAGAAAACCGGAACGGATATGGCCCTGTTTTTGCAAGGTTGTGCCGGAGATATCAATCCCAGGGTATGGGACCCGGTAGAGACAGGCGTAACTTTAGGGGATGATGTTTTACAGATGTTAAAGGAGGAAGGTATTCCCCTGAGCGGAAAAATTACTTATGAAATGGATTCTGTTTTATTACCGGCCCGGGTGTGGAGTGAAGAAAAGATCCGGCAGTTCCGGGAAGAGAACAGTGGACAGGAAGGGAATGTGGAAGCGGAGAAAAATGTGCGCTGGGCGGATATGATGCTTGCCCGCTACGCAGCAGGTACTGTTCCGCAATATATGCCTGTTTATATACAAATGATCAATATCGGTAATTGGCAGTTGGTGGGATTATCCCGGGAAGCGGTGACACAATACGGGATAGCCATAAAAGCTTTACAGCCGGATAAATGTATATCCGTGCTGGGATATTGCAATGACGTACCTAGTTATTTGCCGAACGCCATACATATTCAGGCTGGTACTTATGAGGGATATAATTCTTTTTTCTGGAATGCTCAACCCTGTCTTTTCCCGGAAAATGTTTTTGATGTTGTAATGGAAAAAGTCCAAGAAAAATTTAAAAGAAATTTAAATTAAACCGATATGAGATATAAAGTATTTATTTGCGGATTTGTTTTTCTTTTGTTGCAATTCAATAGCCGGGCTGACGGCTATCTGGCCGGTACCGCAAGGGTAAGCATAGAACCCGATTCTTCCGTATTTTCTCTTTCTTTAGCCGGATACGGTTATCCGGGCGAAGGCCGGTTTACACTCAAATGGGAGGAATATGGAAATATCCCCGGAATAAAAGCTTTGTCCGGGAACGATAAATGCTTGTTTGCTTTGACATCCGGAGGAGCATTACAGCAGGGGAAATGGGTGAGGGGACAGTTGAAATGGAACCCTATAGAGAAAGGTACGGACTTTTGTTTTATAGCCGTTTGCCGGCATAAAATATATGCAATAGACCGTAAAAACCAATTGTGGGTAAAAGCTGTTACCGCTAAAAAATGGAAGAAAATGGAGACAGTCCCTTCACCTAAGGGATTTACTGCTTCTGAAGGTAAACTATACTTGGCTACCGATAAAGATGAATTGTGGGAAGGAATTCCGGACCGGGATAATGTGGTATGGAGAAGAATAGGAAGGGCAGAACAAGTATTGGGTTTAGCAGCGGCAAAAGGTCGTTTATATGCTCTCACTGCCAATCAGATTTTATGGCAACATCCTGAGGGAGAGGTCTATTCTCCCTGGTTAAAAATCGGATATAAAAATGAATTGAATTGGAAAGAATCCATTTCTCAGATAGCTGTTGCCGCTAACCGTCTTTTTGCTGTAGGGAAAGAGGGAAAGTTGTACAGGGCTGTTCACAGTACCGAAGGCGGTCTTACTGCCCGGGCATTGGCTTTGACATCCGGAAAAGAAACGGCATTGATAATAACAGCAGACTTATGCGGGTTTGATATTTCCCTGATCTCAGAGATAAAAGCGGAGATTGAAGCCCGTACCGGCATACCATCAGAAGCTATTTTAGTAAATGCTTCCCATACACATTTTGCTCCGGTTTCACAGGGGTGGTATACCTGGGCGGAACACAACCAGTTGCCGGATACTCTTTATCTGTACGGGATTGTAAAGCCGGGACTGGTAAAAGCAGCCGTAGAAGCTTTGAAGAATAGACGGGAGGTTTCTGTTTATTTTGCCCGTACCCATACTTCTATCGGGAGAAACAGAAGTCTTACCGGAGCGGAGGCTTTATATGATTCCACTTTGGATGTATTGGAAACAGTAGATAAAGAAAACGGGGAGAAAAACGTACTGTTTCTCACCGGATGTCATGCTGTTTTCCGGAATGCGGAGGAGGAGGGATGCCGGATCAGTCCGAATTTTCCGGGAGTAGCCCGGCAAATAGTAGAAGCGACCGGGGTAAAAAACGCTTTGTTTATACAAGGCTGTGCCGGGGATATCAATCCGGTGCACGATAATCACTGGCAAACCGGAGAAATTTTAGCTGCCGATGTCCAGAAAGCTTTATGCGGGCAATTGACGGAAATTCACGGAGAACTTTCCTGGAGTTGGGATTCTGTATTGATTCCGGTAAAGCCCTGGGAGAAAGAAAGGATTGAAAAATTCAGGAAGGAAAACAGTGGTCAGCCCGGAAATTTGGAAGCGGAGAAAAATGTACGCTGGGCGGATTTTATGCTGAAGCGGTATGAAGAAAACCGGATGCCGGCTTATATGCCGATATATATACAAACTCTCCGGATCGGTAACTGGAAACTGTTGGGATTGTCCCGGGAAGCCGTAACGGAATACGGTATGGCTATCCGTGATTTGTGGCCCGGTCAACTCGTTTCAGTTGCTGCTTATTGCAATGATGTGCCGAGTTATCTGCCGACAGATCCGCATATACGGGCAGCGGATTATGAAGGATACGGATCTTTTTTCTGGTATGCGCAGCCTGCCTGTTTTCCCGAGCACATACTGAAAACGGTTTTGGAGAAAATAAAAATCAATAATCGCTGAAAATATTATGATACTGATAGCAGATGGAGGATCGACCAAGACTCACTGGTGCGTGACAGGTCGGCATACGGAGACTCGTTTTTTCTTTACGGAAGGATATAATCCCTATTATATTACGGAGAAATACCTGGTTACTTCCCTGGAAGAAAGTTTAATCCCCGGTTACAAGTGGGATGATGTTGAAGAAGTCCACTTTTATGGAGCAGGTTGTGCAGAAGATAAATACGATTTTATGCGGAATGCTTTGTCCAAAGTGTTCCGGCATGCCCGGATTTTTATAGCTATGGATTTGCTGGCCGCGGCCCGTGCTCTTCTGGGGAGAAATGCCGGATTTGCAGCCATTCTGGGTACCGGAACGAATAGTTGTTTATACGACGGAAGCCGGATTACGCACAATATTGATTCTTTGGGTTTTATTTTGGGAGATGAAGGAAGCGGCGGGTATATCGGAAAAAAATTGATATGTGATTATATACGGGGAGAGATGCCGGCGGAAGTCAGTTCCCGTTTTGGGGAGACCTATGGATATACGGCAGATGAACTCATCGACCGGATTTATACCCAGCCAATGGCTAACCGGTTTTGTGCCGGTTTTTGTAAATTTATTACTTCAGATACGACAGCTCATCCTTATTTGACAGGAATTGTACGGGAAGCCTTTGAACAACTTTTTGAAAAATTGATTTGCCGGTATCCGGCTTATGCCACTTATTCGTTTAATTGTGTGGGCTCTGTAGCTTACTATTTCAGGGACATATTGGCGGAGGTAGCGGAAAAATATCATATGGCATTGGGGCGTATCGTTGTTTCTCCGATGGAAGGATTGGTAGAATATCATACTTTAACGGAAAATCAGAACCGATGAAAAAGAGAATCTGGCTTTTAGGAGTGGGGATTTTTTATGTATCCTGCCTGATATGGGGTAAAACTCCGGAGAGCGGGCATAGAAATTCCGGACCGGTATTATTGGGAGATCCGTTCATCATGCTGTTTGAAGAGAAGTATTATGCTTATGGTACCTCTGCAGAAAACGGGATTCAGGTGCTGGTTTCGGAAGATTTAGAGGAATGGGAAACCGCCGATACGGAGGATGGTTTGGCATTACGGAAAGGAGAAGCTTGGGGGGAACGGTGGTTCTGGGCTCCTGAAGTATATCCGGTAGGAGGCCGTTTTTATATGTATTATACGGCGGAGGAACATATTTGTGCGGCAGTTGCCGATTCTCCGCTGGGACCTTTCCGGCAGGAAGGGGAACAACCTATGCTGAGGGGAGAAAAAAGCATTGACAACAGTTTGTTTATAGACGAAGACGGGAAGGCTTATCTGTTTTTTGACCGCTTTAATGACGGATTAAATATCTGGGTAGCTGAATTGAACGATGATATGTTAAGTTTTCAAAGAGAAACCATGCATCCCTGTATACGGGTGTCCCAGGAATGGGAAGAAGTATGGCCCCGGGTGAACGAAGGGGCTTTTGTGCTCCGGCATAAAGGAAGGTATTATATGACTTATTCGGCCAATAGTTATGAAAGTCCTTTTTACGGAATCGGATGTGCTACGGCTGAAAGTATAAAAGGTCCTTGGCTAAAGTATGCCGATAACCCTCTTTTACAGAACAGGGAGGGAATGGTGGGGATCGGTCATAGTGCTATGTTCACCGATAAAGAAGGAAAACTGAGAATTGTGTTTCATTCTCACTGGAGTGCAACTGAAATTCATCCCCGTACCATGCATATCGGTTATGTACGTTTTGTTCCTCAGAAAGAGGGACCCGATAAGATGGTTATTGAGGGACCTTTTACGAATGCTGTTTATAAAGAATAGAAAGATGGAGAAAATTATAGTCGGAATATTTTTGTTGCTGGCCGTCAGCTGTAATGCTTCGGGAGAAAAGAAAGAAAAAGAAATACGTAAATACCGGAATCCTGTCCTTGCATACAGTGTTCCTGATCCTACTGTGATAAAAGCGGAAGACGGAATGTTCTATTTATATGCTACCGAAGATATCCGCAATATGCCGGTTTTTTATTCCCGCAATATGGTGGATTGGACCTTGTGCGCAACTGTTTTTGCAGAAAATTCCCGCCCGGATTTTGAACCGGGAGGCGGATTATGGGCTCCTGATATCAATTTTATCGGAGGACGATATGTGTTGTATTACGCGATGTCGAAATGGGGTGGAATAGAAAGTTGCGGGATCGGAGTTGCGGTATCGGATAAACCTGCAGGACCATTCCGGGATTTGGGAATGTTATTCCGGAGTAGTACGATGGGGGTGACAAATTCTATCGATCCCTTTTATATTTGCGATGAGGGAAGAAATTATCTTTTTTGGGGAAGTTTCTACGGTATATTCGGAATAGAATTAAGTGAAGACGGGTTGTCTCTCAAAGAAGGGGCAAAGAAGCAGCAGATTGCCGGTACGGCTTTTGAAGCAACTTATATTCATAAAAAGGGAGGATACTATTATTTCTTTGGCTCTACCGGAACATGTTGTGAGGGGATCAACAGTACGTATACAACGGTTGTCGGACGGGCGGAAAGCCTTTGGGGACCTTATACGGATAAGTCCGGAAGGCCATTGATGGAAAATTATTTTGAGGTTTTTATTCACGGAAACGATGTTTTTGCAGGTACAGGGCATAATTCGGAAATATTGACGGATGATGCGGGGATAGACTGGATTTTTTATCATGCATTTGATAGGCGAAAACCCGGAGGCCGGGTATTGATGCTGGATCGTGTCGAATGGAAAAGAGGGTGGCCGGAAGTACAAAAAGCGGAACCGGTTTTGGAAGCTGAAGTACCTTTTATTGAAACGAAAGCCGGGAAAGAATAAGAATACGGAGATAGTAAACATTTTTAATCGGAAAATATGCTTAAAAAATACATAGGGATCATTCTTGTGGGAATTTTCGGATTTTGCAGGAATGTGAATGGAGAGAATATATGCTGTTTGGAGTCGGAGATTGCTTTAAAAAAACCGGGGAATGCGGCGGTCGTGTTTCCTTTAAATTCTGCACCCGGGGGGGAAGGGATAAGTCCGGCGCATTGGAAGGCGACGGATTCTATTCCGGTAGAAATTGTGCGGCAGGTAGAAGAGAATTCCGGTATCCGGAAATTGATAGTGACCCTGACGGCTGATCAGGACGTGTATTTTCACTTTTCCCAGCGTCTGGTATTGCCTTTTCGTCAGGACAGCTGTCTGTTTTATTTACCCGGTTTTTGGTATCGTCATAATCTCCGTTCTCCTGAAAATACTCCTTCTCTACGGGTATCACCGCAGTGGACTGTGAGGGAAGACCGGTTAAGTGCCCCTTTGACCGGTATTTGGGAAAAACAGAGCGGGAATTATACGGCAGTTTTACGAAAGGGAAATTTTGGGAAGGAAGCCTTGACGACTCATAAAGAAGGAGAGGTTATTTTGTCGGGAGAGACTTCCGTCGGACACACCGGTTTTGCCGGGGAAAAGGGTCGGGCTGTAGTGGTATTCGGGTTCCCTTTTGCTGAAAATCCCTATACTTATTTCCGTAAATTGACATTGGCGCCTGCTGTAAAAGCTTTTCAGTATCTTCGGAAAGGAGAAAGCCTTCGGTTAGAATGGCTGATTTATCAGGGACAAGCCGGAGATTATGCTGATTTTATAAAACAATTGTGGGAGTATGGTTACGATACTTATTGTCCCGTGCCGGTAGAGAATGCTTATACAGTTCCGGAAGTAAAGGCGGTGTTGAGTCATTATTTCAGACAAAGTTTTGTGGAAGATTATGTATTGAAATACTATTCCGGGGCTCATTTGCGTACAGCGGATTGTCAGCCCAATGGAGTAGCGGAGGTCGGTTTTATCGGCCGTACCTTGCTGAATGCTTATAATGCTATGGAATACGGGGAAGAACAAGCTGATGTTGGTTTACAGACTGATGCCCGTAAGATTTTTGCCAGTTATCTGTCAGACGGTTTTACTTCGGGCGGATTGTTGCGGGAGTTCGTAAATTTTTCAGCCGGAACCGAAGAAGATTGCTATAGTATCCGTCGGCAGTCAGAAGGAGCTTATGCTTTATTGTTTTATCTTCGTCATGAAAAAGAAAAGGGGAAAGATTGTAGAAAAGGGGAAAACCGGGTCCGTGTTTTACTCGATCGTTTTTTACAATTGCAAAATGCAGATGGAAGTTTTCCGCGAAAATTCCGGGAAGACGGTAGCTTGCTGGATAAAAGCGGGGGAAGCACTCCTTCTGCTGTTTTACCATTGGTAATGGGATACCGGTATTTTGGAGATTCCCGTTACCTGAAAGCAGCTCAGCATTCCCTGAGGTATCTGGAAAAAGAATTGATTTCCCGTTCCGATTACTTTTCTTCTACTTTAGATGCAAATTGCGAAGACAAAGAAGCTTCTTTGTATGCTTCTACGGCTGCCTGGTACATGGCTTTGGTCAGCAAGGGAAAAGAACGCCGGCATTATGCCGGTTTAGCCCGTCAGGCCGCTTATTTTGCGCTTTCTTGGTATTATGTGTGGGATGTTCCCTTTGCCCCCGGACAAATGTTAGGGGATATCGGTTTGAAAACCAGAGGGTGGGGAAATGTTTCGGTAGAAAATAACCATATTGACGTGTTCGTGTTTGAATTTGCCGATGTGCTCCGTTGGCTTTCCCGGGAGTACGATGAACCCCGTTTCCGTAATTTTGCAGAGGTCATTTCTTCTTCCATGGTTCAGTTGCTTCCTTATGAAGGCCATCAGTGCGGGATTGCTAAAGAGGGATATTATCCCGAGGTGGTGCAACATACGTGGTGGGATTACGGAAAAAATGGAAAAGGATTTTACAATAATATCTTTGCTCCGGGTTGGACTGTTGCTTCCCTTTGGGAGTTATTGACACCCGGAAGAGCCGAGATGTTTTTACAGAAAAAGAAATAAGGACCGGAAAAATCAACTCCAATGAAAAGTGAAAAAATGTAAATAAATTATTTGTAAAAAGTTATTTCCGTTATTATTTTTGCCAATAGGGGTTATAGGTGTAGTTTAACAGAATAGTATTTCAGGGAATAACGGAATTTATGGGAAAAATTTATTTGCTCATTTTAGTTTTGGGGTATTCTTTGGGAAGCTTTGCCCAATGGAAGCCAGTCGGTGACCGTTTGCTGACGCGTTGGGGAAAGGCGTTGAATCCGGACCGGGTATGGCCGGAGTACCCCCGTCCGATTATGGAACGGGAGGTTTGGAAAAATCTGAACGGTCTCTGGGAATATGCCGTTGTTCCGCAGGGGAGTGCGGAGCCCTCCGCTTATGAGGGTAAGATTCTGGTACCTTTTGCCCTGGAGTCATCCCTTTCGGGAGTGGGGAGGGCTTTACAACCGGAGGAGGAATTATGGTATAAACGTGATTTTCGTATAGATTCTTCCTGGAAAAAGAAACGGATCTTATTACATTTTGGAGCAGTGGACTGGAAAACGGATGTATGGGTGAACGGAGTGAAAGTGGGGAGTCATAGCGGAGGTTATACTCCTTTTAGTTTTGATATAACTTCGGCATTGGTTGCTGGTGATAACCGGCTGACGGTACGGGTAAGCGATCCGACAGACCAGGGGATACAACCCCGTGGAAAACAAGTAAACCGGCCCTGTGGGATTTGGTATACTTCCGTGAGTGGAATCTGGCAGACGGTCTGGCTGGAACCGGTGCCTGATCATTACATTTCCGGAGTTCGGATTACGCCTGATATCGACAGGCGTATTTTGAGGGTGGAGGCAGAGACGGGGAGTGATGGAATAGTGCAGGTTGAAGTAAGTGCTGGTGGCAATCCGGTTGCTTTTTGCCGGTCTTTAAGCGGTCAGGCGGTAGAGGTTTGCATGCCCCCGGATATGTGTTTGTGGAGTCCTGATCATCCTTTTCTCTACGATTTATGTATTTCATTATGGGAATCGGGTCGCTGTATTGACCGGGTAAAGAGTTATGCAGCTATGCGTAAGTATTCGACGAAGCGTGATAAGAGGGGTATTGTTCGTCTTCAACTGAATAACCGGGATCTTTTCCAGTACGGTCTTTTGGATCAGGGATGGTGGCCAGACGGCTTGTATACGGCTCCCGGTGATTCTGCATTGTTTTATGATCTGGAGAAGACGAAGTCCTTTGGTTTTAATATGGTACGCAAGCATGTAAAAGTTGAACCGGCGCGCTGGTATTTTCATTGTGACCGTATGGGTCTGATCGTATGGCAGGATATGCCGAACGGTGATACTGGTCCTGATTGGCAGAACCGGGAATATTTCAATGGAGTGGAGAAAGTGCGCACTGCCTGTTCTGAGTCGGTTTATCGTTCGGAATGGCAGTCGATCATGGATTATCTTTATAATTACCCTTGCATAGGAGTATGGGTTCCTTTTAACGAGGCGTGGGGTCAGTTTAAGACGGAGGAAATCGTAAAGTGGACGAAGCTTTACGATCCCAGCCGTCTGGTTAATCCGGCTAGCGGAGGTAATCATTATGCCTGTGGAGATTTGCTGGACCTTCACAATTATCCCTCTCCGGAGCTTTATCTGTATGATGGTCAGCGAGCTACAGTTTTGGGAGAGTTTGGGGGCATCGGCCTTGTCAGTCCGGGTCATGTCTGGGAACCCACCCACAACTGGGGATACGTTCAGTTCACGGATAGTGCAGAGGCGACTTCAGCCTACTTGGAATATGCAGAAATGCTTTATGCCTTGATCGGCAGTGGTTTTTCGGCAGCCGTATATACGCAGACGACAGATGTGGAAATAGAGGTGAATGGTTTGCTGACCTACGACCGGGAAAAAGTGAAGCTGGATGAAGATAAACTCCGGGAAATCAATACGAAAATATGTACTTCCCTACCTCTGGGCGAGAAGGAGAGTGAATAAGTTGTTGCGTTTTAATCAGAGATAAGTATAAACGTATAGATAGCTAAGGATTAAATACTCAATTGTTTAAATGTATAAGTGTTTAAAAGGAGAAAATGATTTACAAATTCTTCCCTTTTCAACCTTTAACCTGAACCGGAGGTTCATACTCAGTAAGGCATTAATCTGTTTCCTTTAATAACTACTTTTAAATATTTTTACTTTTATACATTTTATATTCTCTTCCGGATTAGGAGAAAAATATTTCCGGTTTTCAAATTGTTATAGTAATTTTGGAAGCTAAAATAACTGCTATGGCAAAAGAAAAGGAAAGATTGTGGGATAGGTTAAAATACAAGTATAAATTGTCTATCCAAAATGAAACTTCTTATGAGGAAGTTTTCGGCATGCGTTTGTCACGTTTGCATGTAATGATGGCTTTGAGTGTACTGGCTGTTATTTTAATTTCTTTAACTACCTTATTGATTGCTTTTACAGGTTTAAAAGAGTTTATTCCCGGTTATCCGGACGGCAATATGCGCAAACTCATTACGGAAAATGCGTTGAGGGTAGATTCCCTGGAAGTAGAATTGAGAAAAAGAGATTGTTTTCTAGCTTCCATACAGATGGTGTTGAGAGGTGAAGATACGACTCAGATAGAAGTGAAAAACGATAGTATAAAAAATAATTACGATACGATACAATTCGGAATCAGTTCTGAAGAAAGTGAATTTCGCTCTTCTGTAGAAGAGCGGGAAAGATTTAATCTCACTGTCGGTTTAAATAAAGAACAAAACAGGGATTACTATCATTTTTTTCCTCCGGTAGAGGGAATTGTCAGTCGTAGTTTTGACGAGAAAAGCGGTCATTTTGGTACGGATATTGTGGCGAAAGCTAATTCAAAGGTTTCGACAGTTGCAGACGGGGTCGTGATTTTTACAGATTGGACAATTAAAACGGGTTATGTAATTCAGGTACAGCATGAGAATAATCTGGTATCGGTGTATAAACACAATTCTACTTTATTGAAAAAACAAGGAGACTATGTGCGGGCAGGGGAGGTGATTGCTATTGTGGGAAATACCGGTGAAGAAACTACTGGTCCGCATCTTCATTTTGAATTATGGCGGGCCGGAAATCCGTTAAATCCGGAAAATTTTATTAAATTTAAATAGGTGAATATTGAGGTATACGGTAAAAAGGGGGAAAGTATACTTTTTAAAAACAGGAAAATGAAAAGATTAGCCATATTAGGTTCAACAGGTTCGATTGGAACGCAGACCTTAGAGGTCGTGGAAGCACATCCGGATTTATTTTGTGTGGAAGTTTTAACTGCCAATCAGAATGTTGGATTACTGGCGGAGCAGGCAATCCGTTTTAAGCCCAATATGGTAGTGATTGCAGACGAGAGTAAATATGTCAGTTTAAAGGAAGCCTTAAAAGCGGAAGATATTAAAGTATATGCCGGGGAAGAAGCTTTAGCGCAGGTGGTAGCCGCCGGAACGGTAGATGTTGTGGTGACGGCTACTGTTGGCTACAGTGGTTTGTTACCTACCGTAAATGCCATACAGGCCGGTAAAATTATCGCTTTGGCGAATAAGGAAACTTTAGTGGTCGCCGGCGAATTGATTAATAAACTGGCAATTCAGTATCATGCCCCCATTCTTCCGGTGGATTCCGAACATTCAGCTATTTTTCAATGTTTGGTTGGGGAGGGAAATAATCCGGTAGAGAAAATTATTTTGACGGCTTCAGGAGGACCTTTCCGGGGGAAAGATTATCAGTACTTACAGTCGGTATCGCCTGCAGCAGCCCTGAAACATCCGAATTGGAATATGGGGGCCAAGGTCACGATTGATTCTGCTTCTCTGATGAATAAAGGGTTTGAGGTAATAGAAGCAAAATGGCTGTTCGGAGTGAGTCCGGAACAAATAGAAGTAGTCGTGCATCCGCAGTCGATTATCCATTCTATGGTAGAATTTGCCGACGGAAGTATCAAAGCTCAATTGGGCGCTCCGGACATGCGTCTGCCGATACAGTATGCTTTGACTTATCCGGATAGGCTACAAACAGATTTCGGAAGAATAAACTTCGGTACTTGTCGTTCCCTGACTTTTGAAGAACCGGACCGCCGGACTTTCCGCAACTTGAATTTGGCTTATCAGGCCATGTTGGAAGGAGGAAATAGGCCTTGTATGCTGAATGCCGCCAACGAAGTGGCTGTAGAGGCTTTTTTACAGGAAAAAATTTCATTTACGGCTATGTCGGATTTGATAGAGATGTGTATGGAAAAAGGTAATTTTATTGCTCAGCCTTCTTTGGAAGACTATATTTTTACGGATAAGGAAATACGTAAAGAAGCCCGAGAGCGGCTTAAAACTTTTGGAAAATAAATTGTAAACAAGGAATGATATGGATGTTTTTGTAAAAATAGTGCAGTTGTTATTGAGTTTATCTATCTTGGTATTATTCCATGAATTTGGACATTTCCTTTTTGCAAAGTTGTTTAAAACCCGGGTGGAGAAATTTTATATGTTCTTTAACCCTTGGTTTTCTTTATTTAAATTTAAAAAAGGAGATACCGAATATGGTATAGGCTGGCTTCCACTCGGAGGATATGTAAAAATTGCAGGTATGATTGACGAATCTATGGATACGGCTCAGATGAAAAAACCGGCTCAGCCTTGGGAATTTCGTTCTAAGCCGGCCTGGCAACGATTATTGATAATGTTAGGGGGAGTAATGGTGAATGTCGTTCTGGCATTTCTGATTTATATTATGATCTTGTATACCTGGGGAGAAACTTATCTGCCGGCTGAAAATGTAAAATACGGAGTAGTATGTGATCCCCTATTTGAAAAAATGGGTATGCAAACGGGAGATATCATTGTTTCTCTGGATAGTGTAAAGGTGGAGCGTTTTTCAAATATTCTGGCCGATATGACTTTGGATCATCCCCAAACGGTTCAGGTGAAACGGGACGGAAAAATGATTAGTTTAAATATACCCGAAACTTTTACTGCCGATTTGCTGGCAATATCTTCTAAAAATAGCAGACTTCGGTTATTGGTACCCCGGCAATTGATGGACAGTACTTATGTTGCAGAATTCGCTGACTATTCCGTGGCTTATGATGCAGGAATCCGGAAAGGAGATAAAATCCTTTCTGTAAACGGACGTTCTTTCCGGTATTACGATGAATTTACAGATATGCTGGCGGAAAGTGCTGATTCCCGTGTAGAGACTAAAGTCGTAAGAGGAAAGGATACATTACAGTTTGCTTTTGATTTGGGTACTGACGGAAAGTTCGGTATTTATTTCGGTTCTACGGAGAGACTGGAACTGGCTTCGCGGGAATATACTTTTCTGGAAGCAATTCCTGCCGGAATATCAAAGGGAACGCAGACCGTATCGTCTTATCTAAAACAATTAAAATTGTTGTTCTCGCCTAAAGTAGAAGCGTATAAGTCTGTGGGAGGAGTGATGATGATGGGGAGTATTTTTCCGGGGGTTTGGGATTGGCAGATTTTTTGGGAGCTAACTGCTTTTATTTCTATTATGCTGGCAGTTGTGAATATTTTACCTATTCCGGCTTTAGACGGAGGACATGTTTTGTTTTTATTGTATGAAGTAATTACCCGGCGGAAACCTGGTGAAAAGTTTATGGAATATGCCCAGATTGCGGGTATGATGATATTGTTGGGGCTTTTTATACTGGCAAATGTAAATGACATCGTCCGCTTTTTCGGATAGGCCTAAAAATAGAAAAGATGAACGAACAACTTAAAGAATTCCGGGAATACCGGGAGAAAATGAATGAAAAAATCCTGAAATCCGATAATAAGGTCATCAAGAGGATTTTCAATATAGATACCAATACATATAAGAATGGGGCTCTTCCGGCTAAAGTGAAGGAAATGCTGGGATTGGCGACTTCCATGGTACTTCGTTGTGATGATTGTATTAAATATCATCTGGAGAAGTGTTATGAATTAGGGGTGACAACACCCGAGATGTTTGAAATTTTTTCAGTTGCCAACTTGGTTGGAGGGACGATTGTGATTCCCCATATGCGAAGGGCTGTGGAGTATTGGGAAATTTTAGTGGAAAGCGGGGGAAAATAAAGCAGAATTTATAGAGATTTACAGGAATAGATAGTTTAATGAGGATGCTACGTTTAGAGATGATTCTCGGACTAAGCCTGTTCTTTTTTCTGAAAATTTGGGGACAGGGACATTATAGGGTTCTTTCTTATAATGTGGAGAACTTTTTTGATATAAGGTCCGATTCCCTGACACAGGATGACGATTTTACTCCTCAGGGCAGATTACATTGGACATCCGGCCGGTATACAACTAAGTTATTGAATATAGCGGAGGCGATTGAGGCAGCAGGGGGAGGAGATTTTCCGGCATTTGTAGGGTTGTGCGAAATAGAAAACCGGAATGTATTGCTGGATCTGGTTTTAAAAACACGGCTGGCCGCTGCTGATTACGGAATTGTACATCAGGACTCTCCCGATGCGAGGGGAATAGATGTCGCTTTTTTGTATCGGAAAAAATATTTCCACGTTTTAGAAGAAATATTTTTGCCTGTATCTTTATCTGAAAAGGAGGTTTTATATAGCCGCGATATTTTGCGGGTTACAGGTGTTTTAAAAACCGGAGATTCCCTGTTGCAGGATACACTTCATTTCTTTGTTTGTCATTTCCCTTCCATGTCGGGAGGAGAAGCGGAAAGCGAATGGAAGCGGGAGAAAGCCGCTTCGGTTGTAAAACAGCACATAGATACACTTCTGCAACAATATATTCGTCCGGCTATTCTGATTTTGGGAGATTTGAACGGAAAAGCAAACCGTTCCGCCCAGTCGCACGTATTGCAGGTTCTTTCTTCCGATGTCAGCTCGTGGGAGAACAAACGGTTGTATAATACGGGATATTATTTATTACATCGCAATAAAGGGAGTTATAAATACAAAGGACAGTGGCAGACGATTGACCAGATTATTGTTTCCGGAAATTTGTTAAACGGTCAATGCCGTTTGCAGGTCCATCAGCATCTTCAGATTTTTGCACCCCGTTTTTTACTGGAAGAAGATAGGACCTATTATGGTTATAAACCTTTCCGCACCTATGCGGGGCCCCGTTATATCGGTGGATATAGCGATCATTTACCTTTATATCTGGATTTATACATTAAAAATTCTGAGCCTTAATACAGGGAAGAAAACGACACCGAAGTGTAAAGATCTGATTTTCAAATTTATTTAAAATAGTTACGGTTATAAAAGTGCGTACAAATAGTGTTCAGGCCGTCAAGGACACAAAAACCCTCGTCCCCGGGAGTTTTTTGCTTATTTTTTAATTGGTTTGTGGTATTTTTTAGTTTTTAAAAATTATTTTTGCACAAAATTCATAATAATAACTATGGACGATTATCATCAACAGTATTAATCTGAACAAAGGTTTTTCTCGAAAGCCTTTGTTTGTAATGAATGGAGGGTTTTATATGAGAAGATTCCTTTGGTGTGATGAAGGTTTCACAGAAAAAAAGGTGTGGCAGGCTGACTGCTGGATTAATGTTGAGGTGCCCACCCCAACAGACATAAAATATCTTATCGAAGATTTGAATGTTCCCGATTCGTTTTTGTCGGATATTGAAGATGCGGATGAAAGACCCCGTATTGAAGAAGAAGACGGCTGGACGTTGATTATTTTACGTATTCCTTACCGGGACAAAGGGAACGATATTCCTTATATTACGGTTCCTCTGGGATTTATTATGAAAGCTCCCTATTTTGTTACAGTCTGCCATTATAATACGGATATGTTACCGGATTTTATCCGCTATGTCAACCGGAAACGACTGACCCTGGAAGGGCATTGGGATTTGCTGTTCCGGCTCTTCCTCTCCTCTTCGGTCTGGTATTTGAAATACCTGAAACAAATCAATTACCAGAGCCGGCGGGTAGAAAAAGAACTGGAGAAATCAATTGAGAATGAGGAACTACAGCGCTTACTGAAAATAGAAAAATCTTTGGTATTTTTTATTACTTCTATGCGGGGAAATGACAATTTACTGGTGAAACTGAAAAATCTGAAATCCCAGCGGAAATATTATGATGATGATCTGGTGGAAGACGTGGAAATCGAATTGCGGCAGGCGTTGGATTCTGCCCGTATATATAGCGATATTCTCAGCGGGACAATGGATGCTTATGCTTCGGTAATTTCTAATAATTTGAATGTGATTATGAAGCGTATGACCAGTATCTCGATGTTGCTGATGATTCCGACTTTAGTAGCCAGTTTGTACGGTATGAATGTCCCGAATTCTTTATCGGAAAACCGTTATGGTTTCATAATTATTTTTGCCGTATGTATCGTGCTCTCTATATTGGCTTTCGGTTTTTTGAAAAGGAGACGTTGGTTTTAAAAATAACGTATTTTAATATATTATTAACAAAATTAGAAGTAAACGGAAAAGGATGTTTATTGTCAAATAAACAGTAAAAATGTTTATGAAGGTAAAAGTGCGGAATAGAAAATAAATTTTGAGGGAAAAGGTAGCGGAGGAGGGAATTGGGGGAAGAGAGAATAGGACGTGATTTAATGTTCAGAGGATATGAATAAATTGGTAAAAAGAGGTTTGATTATTGTTATTGTCTTCGTCATATTGGGAATTATTTTTATTCCCCGTTTGGGTTGGTTTGAGGTTACGCCGGAGGTGTCGGCAGTTGCCGGGGAACGGACAAGTGGAGGGGCATTGCCTGTTAAAGGGATTGTAGCCACGCGTTCAGAAGCGGGGAACGGGATAATGGCTGTGGGAACGATGCTGGCAAATGAAGAGGTGGAACTGGTAGCGGAAATTGTCGGGAAAGTAAGGAAGATTTATTTTCAGGAAGGAAGCCGGGTCCGGCAGGGAGAATTATTGTTAAAGGTGGATGATGCTGATTTGCAGGCGCAGTTGACCCGTGCTGAATTTCAACGGAAATTATTAAGTGAAAAACTGGAGCGTCAGCGGATTTTATTAAAACGGGAATCCATCAGCCGGGAGTCTTTTGACCAGTTGCAAACAGATTACAATGTACTGGAAGCAGATATCGAGCTTTTAAAAGTGAAAATCAGCCGGACAGAAATACGGGCTCCCTTTGACGGTGTAATGGGTTTCCGATATGTAAGTGAGGGAAGTTATGTACAGCCTAGTTCCAAGATTACGACTATTGTGGATAATTCAGTGTTAAAATTTGAATTTTCTGTTCCGGAAAAATATGCAGCCCATCGGTTGCAGGGGCAAAAGATTAAATTTCGTACGACAGGTAGTGAAAAAGTATATACCGCTCAGGTATATGCCGTAGATCCGTTAATCGATGTAAAAACCCGTATGATTTTGTTGCGGGCGCGTTTTGATAACCGGGCCAATGAACTGATGCCCGGGATGTTTGCCAAAGGAAATCTGATGGTAGAAGGAAAAAATGAGTATATCGCTATTCCTACGGAAGCTGTCGTGCCGGAAATGGATGGGAAACGGATGTGGGTGGTGAAAAATGGAAAAGCGGTGAGTATTCCGGTGGAGACGGAAAGCCGGGATGAAAAATATGTGGAAGTGACTTCCGGCGTGCAACCCGGAGATACTGTCCTGGTTGGAGGATTGATGCAGTTAAGGGAAGGGATGACGGTGGCTGTGACTTTGGGCAAATAAGGAAAGTGCACTAAAAATAAAGTGAGTATAGAATTATAAGCGGATCATGCTGTCAAGCTGTTTTTGTAATATTCTGATCAAATGAGTTTATCGTCTACCTGTATAAAGCGGCCTGTGTTCGCTACTGTGATGAATATAATCCTGATGTTGGTGGGATGTATCGGGTTAGTATTTTTAGGCGTACGGGATTATCCGAGTGTGGACCCGCCGATTATTTCCGTATCTACCAGTTTTCCGGGAGCCAATGCGGATGTTATTGAGACGCAGATTACGGAGCCTTTGGAAGCTTCTATCAATGGTATTCCGGGTATTCGTTCACTGACCAGTACGAGTAGGGACGGAAGAAGTTTTATCACGGTGGAATTCGAATTGGAAGTAGATTTGGAAACAGCCGCCAATGATGTGAGGGATAAGGTTTCCGGAGCTATGCGTAAATTACCGAAGGACGTAGACCCTCCCACGGTAACTAAAGCGGATGCAGATGCTCAGCCGATTTTTGGTGTTTCTCTCCGGAGCGACCAGCGTTCTCTGATCGATCTCAGTATGTATGCTGAGCAATATTACAAGGAGAGGTTGCAGACGATCAGCGGAGTCAGTAGCGTGTCGATATGGGGAGAAAAACGTTATTCTGTCCGTTTGCGTATGGATCCCGCTTTGTTGGCTGCTTACCGGATAACGCCTATGGACGTCAGGGATGCGGTGACCCGCGAAAATGTAGAATTGCCTTCCGGGCGTATAGAAGGAGAGAATACCGAATTGACCATCCGGACTTTGGGACGGTTGATGACGATAGACGATTTTAATAATTTGGTGATCCGGGAAGATAATAATAAGGTGATCCGGTTCCGGGATATTGGGATTGCAGAAGTAGATGCCGAAGATGTGCGTTCTGTTATGAAGAGAAACGGGGTGCCTATGGTAGCCTGTGTGATTATTCCTCAACCGGGTGCTAATTATATCGATATTGTCGACCGGGCTTATGCGGTTATGGGAGATCTGGAAAAGGATTTACCGGCAGATGTGGAGGCCGGGATTGCTTTTGACAATACTGTTTTTATCCGGAATTCAATCAATGAAGTGAAAAGTACGATTATAGAAGCATTTGTTCTGGTTGTACTGATAATTTTTTTGTTTTTACGGAATTGGCGGACAACTTTGATCCCGGTGTTGGCTATTCCAATTTCCCTGGTAGGAGCATTTTTTATCATGTATCTGGCCGGATTTACCATTAATATTCTGACCTTACTGGCGATTGTGCTGGCGATTGGTCTGGTCGTCGACGATGCGATTGTGGTAATGGAAAATATCTATACCAAAATTGAGCAGGGAATGTCTCCCAAGGAAGCCGGTTATAAAGGATCGGAAGAAATCTTTTTTGCGGTGATTGCGACTACTGTCGCTTTGGTTGCAGTCTTTTTTCCCATCGTTTTTCTACAGGGAACTACAGGCCGTTTATTCCGGGAATTCAGTATTGTGATCACCGGAGCTGTCATTATCTCTTCTTTCGTAGCCCTTACCTTTACGCCGATGATATCCACGAAATTGTTAACCCGGAATGTTACGGATAATTGGTTTTACCGGAAGACCGAACCTTTTTTCAATGGTTTGACTCATTTATACCGTCGTTGGCTGGAGGGATTTATGAGGTGGCGTTTTACTGCTCCCCTCATTTTAACCGGGTCGGCAGTGCTGATTTATATATTGTGGAAATCTACTCCTTCGGAAATGGCACCTTTGGAGGACCGTTCCAATATCCGTATTACATCAACGGCTCCTGAGGGGGCGACTTTTGAATACATGAACCGGTATGCTTCCGAGTTATCGGCTTATTTAGAGGAAGTAGTGCCGGAACAGGAGAAAATCATCGAGATGATCGGAGGTGGCAATACCAATCGGTCGAACTTGAATTTATGGCTGAAGGATCCTGAAGGCCGGAAACGTACCCAACAGGAAATAGCCGATGAACTGGGTGTAAAAGTCCGTCAGTTTACAGGGGCCCGTACCATGGTTTCTCAGCAGCAAACATTCGGAGGACGAAGGGGTGGGTTGCCGGTAGAATACGTGATACAGGCTAAAAATCTGGAAGATTTGAAACGGGTCTTACCCCGTTTTATGGAGGAGGTAAATAAAAGTCCGGTATTTTCAGTAGCAGATTTAAACCTGAAGTTTACAAAACCGGAATTAACCATAAATATAGACCGGGACAAAGCGGCTGTGATGGGCGTATCTATGCAGAATATTGCCCAAACTTTACAGCTGACAATGAGTGAACAAAGAGTAGGTTATTTTATTCTGAATGGAAAACAATATCAGATATTGAGTGAGTTGGACCGGGAAAACCGGAGCAAACCTTCCGATTTGCAAAATATATATGTACGGAATGAAGCCGGGGATTTGATTGCTATGGACAATCTGGTAACTACTTCGGAAAGTTCTATGCCTCCCCAATTGTATCGGTATGATCGTTTTGTGGCCGCGACAGTTTCAGCCGGATTGGCAAAACGCAAGACTTTATCCCAGGGGTTGGAAGAAATGGACCGGATAGCTGAAGAAGTGCTGGATGATAATTTTAAGACGACACTTTCCGGAAGTTCGAAAGATTTTGTGGAGAGTTCTTCCAGTTTGATGTTCGCTTTTATTCTGGCTTTGGTATTTATTTATCTGGTACTGGCAGCTCAGTTTGAGAGTTTCCGGGATCCTTTGATTATTATGCTGACAGTACCTTTGGCCCTGATCGGAGCGATGGTATCCCTTTGGTATTTCGAACAAACCATGAATATTTTCAGCCAGATCGGAATCATCATGTTAATAGGATTAGTATCGAAAAATGGTATTCTGATTGTAGAATTTGCCAATCAGCGGAAGGCTATGGGAGAACCGATGATGGAAGCCGTAAAAAATGCAGCTGTAGCGCGTTTCCGTCCGATTCTGATGACCAGCCTGTCGACTGTACTGGGGATTTTACCGATGGCAATGGCGACAGGTGCCGGAGCCGAGAGCCGGGTCGCCATGGGAATCGCGGTGGTAGGCGGAATGGTATGTGCAACCTTCCTTTCTTTATTTATTATACCCGCTATTTATTCTTATTTATCTGCGGATAGGCCGGTAATAAAAGAAGAACATAGGGAATAAAAATTAACGATTTAAGAAATAGAAAAGATGAGACGATCGGGATTCGTTTTTTTTATCTTACTTTTAATAGTTAGCCTTCCTGTACAGGCACAGGAAAAGATAACCCTGGAAGATTGCATCGGAAAGGCTTTGGAGGCAAATTATAGCATCAAAATGGTACGGAATCAGGAAAAGATAGCGGAGAATAATGCAAATTATGCCCCTTTTTTACCGACGGTTGCTTTGGATGCGGAACAAAATCAGCGGCTCACTGACAGTAAAACCCGAGTGGGAGGAGAAGTGAATGAAACGAGTGGATTGGCTTCGGATGCCTATTCGGCAGGTGTTTCCCTGAATTGGCGTTTATTTGACGGAATGTCGATGTTTACAACTTATACAAAATATCAGGAAATGCTGGCTATCGGGGAACTCAATACGCAGATGTCTATGGAGAATCTGGTTGTAAATGTAAGTGAAGCTTATTATAATGTGATCGTCCAACACAGTAAGCTCGACGCTGCCAAGCACTCTCTGGCTCTTTCCAGTGAGCGTTTTAATGAAGCTCACGACAAATATGTACTGGGAGTATTGTCCGGACTGGAATTACAACAGGCAAAAATAGACCTGAATGCGGACAGTTCAAAATATATGAAACAAAAAGAATTGTTGAAAAGCGCCTATATATCCCTGAATATGATTATGAACTCCGATTTGCAGAGGGCTATGTATGTGCAGGATACTATTGTTTTACAGTCGCCTTTAGTCTATGAGGAATTGTACCACAATACGCTGGCCATGAATACGACTTTACTGATTGCCCGTAAAGATCAGAAGATATCGGCTTTGGACGTCAGGATTGCCCGCTCGGCTCTTTTCCCGACTCTGGATTTTAATACCGGATATAATTACAGCCGGACGACAACCCCGGCAGCCAATACTTCTTTGAACCGGTCGAACGGTTTTTACTGGGGATTTGCTTTAAAAATGAATGTTTTTAACCGGACGGAGAATATTCGTAAAATCCGGAATGCAAAACTGGAACAAGAAAATGTGGAGTGGTCCTACCGGGATGTCGAATTACAAACCCTGGCGGATTTGGCCCAGTTGTATAATACTTATGAAAACAATCTGCAGATTGTCAATTTCGAAAATGAGAGTGCGGAAGTGGCCTTTGAGAATTTGGATGCAGCTTTGGAAAAGTACAAACTCGGAACCTTGTCGGGTATTGAATTCCGGGAATTCCAACGCAGTTATATAGATGCTGTGGACCGCAAATTATCTGCCATCTATCAGGCAAAAGTTTCGGAACTTTCCCTTTTGCTGATTAGCGGACAGGTAAGGGTGGTGGAGTAATGGACATCCGGTGGAAAATGAATTAATGCTTCTTGATTTTTAGCGCTCACTGGTATAATTGCGCCATTTTTCTATAAGTTGTTTCATATCTTCCGGAAGAGGGGAATCAAAAGAAAGGCGTTTACCGGTAAGGGGATGAGTGAAACCGAGGGTTTTGGCATGCAGTGCCTGGCGGGGACAAATTTCGAAACAATTGTTTACAAATTGTTTATACTTCGTAAAAGTGGTCCCTTTTAATATTTCATTTCCGCCGTATTCCGCATCGTTGAAAAGCGGATGTCCTATGTATTTAAAATGGGCACGGATTTGATGGGTACGGCCTGTTTCCAATATACATTCTACCAGATTTACGTAACCCAAACGTTCAATTACTTTATAGTGAGTGATTGCATGTTTTCCGTGACTTCCGTCCGGATATACGGACATGATTTTACGATTAACGGTATGTCGTCCGATATGTCCTGTAATGGTGCCTGTATCTTGCTCTAGGTTTCCCCAGCATAGGGCAACATATTTCCGATCAGAAGTTTTATTAAAAAATTGCAATGCCAGGTGAGCTTTAGCCTGTTCCGTTTTCGCAATAACGAGTAAACCTGAAGTATCTTTGTCGATACGGTGCACCAGGCCGGGGCGTATGTCATTCGTGCTGAAGAGGGGATTATCCTTCAGGTGCCACACCAGTGCATTTACCAGAGTGCCGCTGAAATGCCCGAAAGCCGGATGTACCACCATTCCTGCAGGTTTATTGATGACCATTAATTGTTCGTCTTCGTATACAATATCCAGCGGGATATTTTCCGGTATAATTTCAATTTCCCTTTTGGGATAAGACATTATAACCGATATACTATCGTTGGGTTTTACCTTGTAATTGGATTTTACGGGTTTATCATTTACCAGAATACAACCGGCATCAGCAGCTTCTTGTATTTTTGTCCGGGAAGCATTGGGAAGACGGGTCATCAGAAATTTATCTATCCGTAGAGGTAGCTGACCTTTGTCTGCTTCAATACGGTAGTGTTCGTACATTTCCTGTGGTTCCGTCCCTTCTTCCGGAATTTCTTCCGGTTCTTCCATTTCTTCCAGATATTCTGCCATAGACAAGATTTCAAAATTTATTCCATCATGAGTAAAGAGTCCAGGGCGTGAATTTTTAAAGTGTCAAAAGTGACATGTACATTCACGGGAGTTCCGGCGGGTATACGTATATTTTTGCTATACGGAGGGTCTTGCCAATAGATAATGGCATCTTTACTGTCTTTATCTGCTTCCATCAGCGAATCTCTGACGATTTCCCCTAAATTGAGGTAATTTTCTTTCAGCAGCCGGCTGGCTTCATCAATCTTCAGATTGTACAAACGAGGGATTAATACCGTATTATAGCCGTCATTTCCTTGTCCGAGTACAATATCGATAGTATCTCCTTTCATTAAAAGGGCACCGGCTTCCACAGTTTCTCCCTGATATTTCAATTGTAAAACCAGATTTTTAAATTCCGAAGGCATATATTCGATGCGTCCGATTTCAAACCCTTTCATTTTTAAAGTTTTTAGCGTCTGACGATACGGAATATTTGTTAAAGGAGGCAGAGCTATCCGCTCCGGGTCCCGGGCATTCATGATCAACTGGATTGTCCGGTTATTTTTTACTTTAGAACCTTCCAGCGGATATTGTTCCTGTATGGTCCCGGGACGTGCATTTTCATCGTATATAGAATCGATGACAATTACGTTTAGCTTATTCTGAAGAGCCAACTGTCCGGCTTGTTCAGGAGTAAGGTCCCGGAAAGAAGGAACGGATATTGCATAACCGTGTTGAGTATACTTTTCCAAATACCTTAATACAAAGAATCCGATACCGATCAATAAAAGAATCGCAATGAATAAATTCAAAAGAAAAAATGTTAATTTCGGATACTTTAATGTCATATTTGTACGCTTTAAATGGATTTGTCTTTCTCTGACTGCCTCAATGGAATGTCCGGATATTCCGGAAGATACTCCTTCGCTGCGATCTTTTTCTTCAGCATTGCAAAATTAGCTTAGATTTTTAAATTATCTATTACTTTTTCGTATTTTTGCCCAGCTAAGCCGTATTATAATTGTTTTATAGCTAAACGAATCGATATATGTCGAAATTCATTCTCTTATTTTTTTTGTTATTGGTGGGTTATCAGTTGTGCGGACAGACGCCGGAAATACGTAAATCAACTGACATTATAGTTATCAAAGGGAAAAACTATTATCTGCACGTAGTGGAACAGGGACAAACTTTGTTTTCTATTTGTAAGGCTTATGGAGTGGATGTGGAAGAGGTAAAAGCATTGAATAAAAAACAGGGGAATGAATTGTCTGTTTTTGAAGTATTAAAAATCCCTTATGTAGCTCCTTATGTACAGCAGGATGGAGAATATTATTATCATAAAGTAGTAAAAGGAGAGACTTTGTATTCCATTTCCCGAAAATTTGGAATTAAAGTAAAACGTATTCTGAGGGAGAATAAAACGTATGAAAATACGCCCCTTTCTATAGGAGCAATCGTACGTTTACCTCTGCGGGCGATCGATATCAGTCAGATCGGGGAAGAGAAGGGGGAAGGTGTTGACGGAAATCCGGATGAAAAAATAGAAACGGCGGAAGTTTCAGCGGAAAAAGGAGAGAATGAAAGCGGGAAAAAGGATACATTGACCATTGATACTCTTCCTTTGATTATTGATCATTCGGTACCGGAAAACAAATACGTGAAGGTGGCCCTCCTCTTACCTTTATTTGCGCAGCAAAATGTTGATATCGCCCTGATGGCTACAGATACTACAGGAGGAAAAATCCCGACCCCCGTTTCTGTTTTGCATAAATCAGAACAGTTTGTATATTTTTATGAAGGGATTTTACTGGCGGTTGATAGTCTGAAACAGGCCGGTTATAAAATTGATTTGCATGTTTTCGATACCGAAAAGAGTAATACTAAAATGAATGAGATCGTTGCGGCTTTGAATAAATTAAATCCGGATTTGATTATCGGTCCGGTATATGGTTCTGAATACCGCATATTGATGGAAAATCTTCTGAACAAACAGATTCCGGTTGTGTATCCTCTCTCTGCAAGGAATGAGAATTTCGGACAGGATCCGAATTTTTTGCAAGTCAACATTTCTTTTGCTTCCCTGATTGAAAAGATGATTTATTGGATAGGCGACCAACGGGCGTCTGCGAATATTATCGGTTTTAAATTTTTACAGGACGCCGGGAATGACGAGCAGACTCAGAAAGACAGGATGGAGAAAAAAATGTGGATAGAACGATTGGAAACTTTACCGGGAGTCCGGTTTTTTAATTGGGATTTCCGGGCGGAAACACTGGAAGGATTAAAGCTGATGCTGAGTGAGGAGCAGGAAAATATTCTGATATTGCCCACTTCCCGGGAAACTGATTTGACAAAGATATTACCTGTATTATCTCTTTTAAAAGATGCTTATAAAATTACGGTGGTCGGTTTTCCGGACTGGCAGAATTTTACTTCCATCGATCATGAAAACTTTTATAAATTAAATGTAAAGCTTTTTACGTATAGTTATGTAGATAATTATGCTGAAGAAGCGAAAAATTTTGCTGCAAAATACAGGGAATATTTTGATTCGGAGCCTCATACATTGACAAATAAGGCTTACGATTTAGGATTGTATTTTATTCCGTTGGCCGCCCGTTTCGGAGTTCATTTCCCGCAGGCTTTTTATCAGGCGGATCCCCGGGGAGTCTTTTCCGTTTTTCGTTTTGAAAGGATGTGTCCCGGTTGCGGTTGGGAAAACCGGGGATTGTATATTGTCAATTACGGTTCCGACTATAAAATAAAAGTCGAAGTTTTGCAATAAACATACAACTCCCCTGTAATTGCAAAATAAGAGAATGACACCTTTGCCCGTTTAACCTTTTGGACATTCTGAACCGGTCAATCCATTAGTTCAAAACCAAAAGGTTGTTCTGTTCGGGCGGGAGAATCCGGTTTTTGTTTCTCCGGCTTATCGTCGGAAATTATTGCAGAAGTTTCCTTTGCTTCTGATACGAATGGAGGTGTATCCCTTTCCCCGTCGGGGGGGAGAGTTTCTTCAGATTCTTCAGCAGAAGTTTCTGTTTTCCCATTCTTCTCTGTTTGGATGGCGGGGTAGGCTTGTATATCAATCGGGCCCGAAACCAGTCCTTCTGCTGCAGGTAAGGCTTCTGCGGCTAAAGGGGTGTTTTCGATACTTTCAATATCTGCCGGAGCTAAAGTGTGAGGACGTACAGTGAGTTGTTCGTCTTCCGTCAGGGTCCCGTTTTCGCAACGCAGTACGCGTCCCGGATAACGTTTAATCAAATCGTATTGGTGGGTAGCGATGATAATCGTTTTTCCGCTTTCGCTGAGGTCTTTTAATAATTCTACCAAACGGTAAGAGGTTTCCGGATCGATATTACCTGTCGGCTCATCGGCCAGAATGATGGGAGGAGCATTTAAAAGTGCCCGGGCCAATACGATACGTTGTTGTTCTCCGCCGGATAATTCATGCGGCATTTTAAACTTTTTATCGGGCATTTCCACCTTATTCAGTACCGTATCTATCCGTTCCTCTATGGCTTTTTTGTTTTTCCAGCCCGTAGCTTTTAGTACAAATTCCAGATTTGCATAGACATTCCGGTCGGTAAGCAGTTTAAAATCCTGGAATACAATTCCGCATTTTCTCCGCAATAAAGGGATCTGGGACTTTTTAATTTTTTTCAGTTGAAATCCGGCTACTTCC
>NZ_CALCLB010000035.1:0-4811 GCF_937966165.1 uncultured Odoribacter sp. | reverse complement strand
ACAGGGCTTTGTCCTGGAACAATTCCGTTGCCTGTACTGTTCCGTCGGGATTCAGTACGGGACCTGCTTTGTGAATATTTTCTTTTATGGCAATCAATTGATGAAGAATTTCTTTCATTGTAGCAGGTAAATCGTTAGGTACGTCCCCCTTTTCTCTGCGGATGCCATAAAATCCCGGGAATAGTTTTAAAAGCAGGGAGGTAATCACTCCCGAAATAATCGTTAGGATAGTGGTTTTTAGCCCTGTTAACAATTGAGGCAAGGCTGCACTGATATTTGTTACATCAAAATGCAGTAAGCTATAAGTAATCCCGGCGAAGGTCCCTAACAATCCCAGTGAAATAACGACGGAATGGAGCGTCTGGCGATTGTACCAAAATCTTCCGATAAATGGAAACAGGAAAATAATCAGCGAACAAATAATGGGAAACAAGTCATTCATAAAGTAAAATTATTGTATATATGTTTTATATAATTCGGTCACTTTCTCTGAAACTCTCCGGCAATCGAAGCGTTGCTCGATAATTTGCCGGTTTACAAAAGCGTATTTATCCATGAGGTCCGGATGCCTGGCATATTGAATATAACATAGTGCCAGTTTTTCGGGGCTTGAAAAAGGAGCAATCAATCCGTTTCTCTCGTGGGTGATTAACTCCCGCGTACCGTCGGTCGGAGTAACGACCAGGGCTTTTTTCATGGCCATTGCTTCGAGCAGGGAGATGGATAATCCTTCCCAGAGACTGGGCAGACAGAAAATATCTATGGCATGTAGTAAGTCGGGTACATCCTGACGGAAAGGTGTAGTTATAATGTAAGACCGGGCATTTTGTGCCTGAATAAAAGCCTGCATTTCTTCCTGTTGGTCCCCTTCCCCTACGATAAGGGCTTTTAGTGCAGGCAGTTCTTTATGAGCCAGCAATATACTTTTTATAAAATCCAGGGGGGCCTTTTGTAAGGTCAGGCGTGCAATAAAACCCACAATAAGATCGTCAGGCTGAAATCCCAATTCTTCCCGTATGTTTTTCGATGCTTTATCGGGATCGAATTTTTCTAAGTTGATACCGTTTTCGATAACCGTGGCTTTTTTTAAACCAAAATTCTTTTCTCCCGTGAATCGGTTACTTTCGGAAACGCAGATAACTTGTTTCGTATAGCGACAAATTAATTTTTCACTCAGGCAACGGAGCCGGTAAATCAAAGGCGATTGACTCTGATGAAAGCTCCAGCCGTGTACGGTATAAATGAAAGGGATATGAAGTTTATGAGCCAAAAAAACGACATTTGAGGCGGCCCGGCTTCCATGGGCATGAATAAGGCAGATTTTCTCGGATTGGATGATCGTCTTGATTTTTTTCGAAATTCGGGGATCGAAAGGGTAGCTGGTTTCGACAATATAAGTTTTGATGCCTTTTTGCTGTAAGGTGTCGACCATTGGGCCGCCGGTGAAGGACAGCACGACGGCTTCCACTTCCTGAGGATTGAAATGGCTTACCAGATCCAGCAAATGTGTTTCTCCTCCGCCGATTTGTCCCTGCCGGATGACTTCCAATACTTTTATAGGCTTTTTATGATTTATTGCTGTCATGGCGCTATATGCGTTTTACGGGTATGGATAAATTTTTTACTACCTCCTTTCAGGCGGAACATATTGAAAACCATGATACAGAAGAGGGCTGGCAGTTTATTGATAGATTTTTTAAATTTATCGTCGACCATTTTATCCGGAATGCCTAAACACAGAGTGATTCCGATGATGATAAATAATCCCCACCATTTGATAGCCAACGGCCAGTCCAGTATTTGCATAATTGTTCCCATGACAATGATTCCTCCGAACAGGATCAATCGCGGAGGAATTAACCATTGGATTAACTTATCACTGTAATCGATATTTCCGGAGATAATGGCATGTGGAAGATCCCGGAATACACGTCCCCATTGGGCAAACTGGGTTGCAATCCAACGACGGCGCTGGCTGGAAAATCCTGCCTTATTCTGGGTTTTTTCATCGTATACGTAAACGTGATCCAAAAATTCGATGAATATTCTTTGTTTCAACAACAGGGCTTCCAGTTCCTTATCTTCACCGGCAGTATGCAGGTATTTGACATTTTTGCGGAACCACTGATAATCAAAAGCCATCCCGGAACCGATCAGGGCAGAAGAGATGCCCAGGCGGACATGTCCCCGGCGAAAAATAGAATTGTTGATTTCTTCACTTACACCGTCGAGGATGGCAATTTCCGTATTCCGGTTTTTTGCTGTCCGGTGGGTTTGAACAGCTTGGATTCCGGCATCAAATGCCTTATTGATCTCGGTGAGAAAATCTGTTTCAACAATATTGTCAGCGTCCAGTATAACGACAACATCATAAGAATCGCTACCCAAGGAGTCCATTGCCAGATTGAGGGCTTTGGCTTTAGAACTGTTGCTGTAAGAAGCTTTTAACACTGTAATCGGCAATTTAGCAAGGCGTTCATTGGTGTCTTCCTGCATATGGTCGGAGATGACGACAATATGGAATAATTCACTGGGGTAATTTTGCAGCAGGAAGGATTGTACTGAATTCTCGATGATCAGATCTTCTTTGTATGCGGGAAATAATATGACAAATCGGCGTTTCTTTTTAGCTTCTGGATAACGCATATCCCGGCGTATAAGTGAAGCAAAGGTGTAAAACAACGGATAAGCTACGATCAGTGCGGCGATGATCCAGCAAATGTATTCAATCATATAGAATATTTCCCTGAAATTCATTATTACGACATTTTATTTTTCAACTTAAAAAAACTGATACATCCTTTCCCGACGGCTTCTGATTGGGGTATTTTACATCGTAGCAAATTTACAATTAAATTTTTAGGAATGGCAATACAAAATTGGTAAAGTAGGGCCAATATCCGCGTTGTTCCTTGACGGTTACGCCAGGCATAGAGTAAACGGTTACGGGTGAGATAGTATAATTTTAATGGGCTGTCCGAACCAGTGGAGCTACTTTCTTTATGATAAATAGTACAGCGGGGATCGTAGCGTAGTTGATAGCCACAGCGGATCATCCGACTGCACCAGTCTGTTTCTTCGTAGTAAAGGAAGTAAATTTCCGGCATCGGTCCTACTTCGCAAATCACTTCCCGACGAATCATCATAGCTGCTCCATGAAGTAAAGCGGTGTATTCAGGAATATTGTATCTTTCAGTGTCAGGCTGGTTATAGCCGATGGACCGGTTGCGTAAGGTGTAGGTTGTCAGTGGCGTAAATCCGGCATATTGAATGTTTCGGGGAGATGCTGCAAATTTAATCTTGGGTGATACGGCCGCGGTTTCGGGATGTTGTTCCAATGTTTCGCAAAGAAAACCAATGGTATCGTCCTCTAAAAAGGTATCATTGTTTAAAAGTAAAATATATTTTCCCTTAGCCATCCGGATCCCGAGATTATTTCCCCCGGCGAACCCCCGGTTTTTGTCGCTGCGGATCACTTGAACCGAAGGAAAGCGTTTCTGGATCAGAGCTGCTTCGTTTTCCCGGGAAGCGTTGTCTACCACAATCACTTCATAGACGCAGGTGTGCAAATGAGATTGCAGTGATTCCAGCATTTCACAGGTGTCCTGCAAACCATTATAGTTCACGGTTATAATAGATATGTCAGGGCTTAATGGCGTCATCATGTATTAGTTCTTTATCGTAATAGGGGGCTGTATATAAAAAGGCCATTAAAGTATAAACAATAATACCGTTGGGAAAATTGAGAACTTCATTGGCGTAACAGGTTACTAAGATGCCCGTTATGCCTCCGGTAATAGCGTATAACTGTCCTTTCAGTTCTTTGCTTTTTATTTTATAAAAAATAATTTGAGTACTTTTAATCAGGATAGCGATAAGGATACATAAGTAGAGAGTGAGGCCGACAACTCCTGTTTCTACATATGTCATTATAAACCAGGAATCGGTTGCAATATAGGTGAGGGGGTCATGTTTATCTACTTCACGGAAACGGTTTGCTTTAACTCCGGCAAGTCCTAATCCAGTACCGAAAGGTTTATCTTTCATGAGCTCAGTTATTTTTCCCCGGTTTTCGACTCTTACATTCCAGGAAGCATCCGTGAAATCGAGACTGGTACGCATTCGCCGGATGAGCCGGTTGCCTTCTCCTATATCTGTATATTTTAAAAATACAAATGCCGTGATTAATAAAGCTCCACTGATAAAAATAGCTTTTTTTTCTCTGCATAAAAGTAGAAAAATGATTAAACCGACAAAAGGAATGGCAATATCACTACGGGTTCCGGATATCAACAGCCCGTAACCAGCAGCTATTGTCGTGCCCCAGTACAGCAGTTTGATCCAGAGTTTCCGGACATAAAAACCGGAAATACCGAACACAACCATAGATATTCCCATGCCGGCTCCGTAGGCTGCAGCATCCGTAAAAAACGAAAAATAGCGGATTCCCGTACTAATGATATGAGTGCGGGCTCCTCCTTCTACAAATAACCAATTCAGTTCGCCCCAATCAAATCCCCTGTTTCTTTGCCAATAGCCTTTTGCTGCTGCCAATAAAGTTAAAACAGCCCATATAATAAGTAACCATTGAAAATGTTTATAGCGGGTAAAAAGCAAAGGAATGAAGAGAGCGCAGCACAAAGGATAAAAGGCATAGTGGGGGAAAGCAATAGACCAAGGTTCCCATAACGCTCTGGGGTTGAATAATTCCAAAACACAGTAAATAAACCAGATACTCCACAGGAGGGTCAAAAAATTCCGGCATCTTTTCCAGTCATAAGGATGAAATATATTTTTTAAAAATATTAATA
>NZ_CALCLB010000034.1:0-23238 GCF_937966165.1 uncultured Odoribacter sp. | reverse complement strand
TTATGGATAAAAGGAAGAAGAAATATCCGGGAAAAGATAAAGCAAATTCCAAGAGGTAGAGAGCGGCTTGTTTGGTTTCATGCAGCTTCTTTAGGAGAATTTGAACAAGGAAGGCCTGTTATGGAAGCTTTAAAACAGTCAGAACCCAATACCCGCATTTTATTGACATTCTTTTCTCCTTCCGGTTATGAAGTGCGGAAAAATTATGCGGGTGCCGATTATATTCTCTATCTCCCTGCAGATACACCCTCAAATGCGCGTTTTTTCATCCGTTATCTTAAACCTGATACGGCTTTATTTATTAAATACGAATTTTGGTACAATTATCTTTCTGAATTACATAAACAACACATTCCGACTTATTTATTTTCGGCAATTTTTAGGAAAGAACAGCCATTTTTCAAGAATTGGGGAGGCTTACACCGGAAAATGCTACATTTTTTTACCCGTATTTTTGTACAGGATGAAGAATCTGTGCGGCTGCTTTCGGGAATCGGTATCCGGAATGTACAATCAACAGGAGATACACGTTTCGACCGGGTAAAACAGATTGCAGAAAATGCCCGGGATATTGAAAGAGTCCAAAAATTTCTGAACGGCTCTCCGGCTGTAATATGCGGAAGTACCTGGCCGCCCGACGAAACATTGCTCTTAGATTACATCAACAGGTATACGGGTAATTATAAATGGATATTGGTCCCGCACGAAACAGGAGAAAATCATATCAAGACAATATTGGAAAAATGTCAAAAACGGATTTGCCGTTATACAGATGAAAAAGCAGTTACTTCAAATGCGGAAGTATTAATTATTGATTGTATAGGTCTCTTATCCTCTATCTACCGATATGGCAGGATTTCCTATATCGGAGGAGGTTTCGGAGTGGGTATACACAATACACTGGAAGCAGCTGTATATGGAATCCCGGTTATATTTGGCCCCAAATATCAAAAATTCAAAGAAGCCATCCGCCTCATTGAAACCGGAGGAGCTTTCAGTATACATACAAGCGAACAACTCCGCCAATTATTGGACCAGTTTATAAAAAATCCCCAGACCGCTGAAGCAGCAGGACAAAAGGCTTTGGAGTACGTAAACAGTCAATTAGGAGCTACCGGAATGATTATGCAATCTGTATTATCCAAAGAGTCCCGGACATAATAGCATTTAGGTGTAAGGTTGATCAGCAATCCTGCTGTTCGGACTAAAACAGAACCATGGGGTATTCTATTCCCTCAGTTAAAGAAATGTCAGCTAATTCTGTCAGAAAGTCTTCCTCAAAAGGACTCCGGACTATTTCAGGTTCGGATCAATTTTCTACAAATTCCTAAAATCATAAGGAGGATTGAATATCCCTTTCTCCGTAATAATAGCCGTAATCAGCCGATGATCTGTCACATCAAAAGCCGGATTATACACCTTTATATTTTGAGGAGCCATTCTCTTCGTATACCATTTTTCCGTAACTTCTTCCGATGGACGTTCTTCTATGACAATAGCATCCTGATCCGGACAATCCGGATCGATTGTCGCAATCGGTCCTAAAACATAAAACGGGATACGGTAATAACTTGCCAGAATAGCTACTCCCGAAGTCCCGATTTTATTTGCTGTATCTCCATTGGCAGCAATCCGGTCACATCCTACCAGCACCGCCTGTACTTTGCCTTCAGCCATCAGACGGGAAGCCATATTATCACAGATTAAAGTCACATCTACCCCTGCCTTTTGTAATTCGTAGGCTGTCAAACGGGCTCCCTGTAACAAAGGACGGGTTTCATCCGCATATACAGCAAAACCATAGTCCTTTTCCTGACCCAAATAAATGGGAGCCAAAGCTGTTCCATATTCTGATACGGCTAAATGTCCTGCATTACAATGCGTCAATATACCCATTCCCGGTCGCAATAAACTCAAGCCCAATTCTCCTATACGACGGCAAGCAACGGCATCTGCCTCCCGTATGGCTTCCGCTTCCTCCCAAAGTTTTTGTTTTATTTTTTCTACCGGCTCTTGCCGATAGGCTAAAGTACATTTTTCCAGTCTCTCTAACGCAGCGAACAAATTTACAGCCGTTGGACGAGAACTGGCCAGATAATTTTTTAACATTGTAAACTGCCGGAAAAAAGTTCCGAAATCTTCGGTTTGAATTCTTCCAGCACATAAAGCCAATCCATAAGCAGCAGCTATCCCGATAGCAGGAGCCCCTCTTACCTTCAGTAAGTAAATAGCTTCCCATATCTCTTCCGGCGACCGCAATTCCAAATAAACTTCCTTGCCTGGTAATTGTGTCTGATCGATAATGATCAATACCTTCCGCTTATAATCTCCCTTTACCGTTACCAGATCAAAAATGGTATTCATGATTCAAATTTTTTCCGAAGAGCCGACAGTTCAAGCCGCTGCTCCGGTGTAAAAGAAATAGCCGTATCCTTCCGGCAGGCAACCAAATGCATAATCTGACAATATGTTTCCAAATTCTCCATCTTCCAGTAAGCTTCCTCTACATTAGTTCCCCAGGTAATAGCCCCATGTCCTTGCATTAAAAGTGCATTCCGCCCGGCAGATAATTCTTCAATATACTCCACAATCAAAGGGGAACCGGGAAGAGCAAAAGGAACCATACCGATATCCCCCAAGAAAATCTCAGCTTCTGCCATAGTTCCTAAGGGCGGTAATTGCCCACAAAGGGCATAGGAAGTAGAATAAGGCGGATGAGCATGTACGCAAGCTTTTGCCTTGCTATTCTTGCGCATTACAGCCAGATGCGTTTTTATCTCACTGGTAATCCGACGCTTACCCGCAATTTGTTTTCCTGACGGATCAACCATACACAGATCCTGAGGCTGCATACTTCCCTTTGACATATAGGTCGGCGTACAAAGAATATATTCATCACTTAAACGAACACTGATATTTCCTCCATTTCCATCTACATATCCCCTCTTCCACATCCTTCTTCCCAAATCACACACTAATCGTTTCAGCCGTTCCGTTTCCTCTGTATAGAATATATCGACATGAACAAATTTTTCCATTTCTCTTTTACTCTTCCTTTTTATACGTAATTTGATTAAAATGAAGTTATAGAAAATACCTATACTTACAGAAAAGCGGAGTATTTAATCTCCTTATATCCTCTTTGTATAGAAAAGACTAAAAGATTTCTTTCCTGGATTATAAAGAAGCGTTTTTTAGAGCAAATACCCCCATTTGTCACGGATTAATAAAGGTTTATCTATACAGAACACGTAATACTCTTTTCAGCCTAATATCCTTTATTAAAAAAACTTTTCGGACAACTGATAAAGTATGAACACATTATTTTAACCAGGATCTCAAAGTTTCCATAATATCCTGCCTGGTAATTTCTTCAAAATGTTTAATACGACAAGAATGATCCATATCTGCTTTAACATATTTCCGGCACTTACTGTTTTCTTTCAGATCCACAGCCGTAGCTCCCCAAGGGTCTAAGCCTCCGTAAATAAACAACATTTTTTCGGCATCGGTCTGAAGCCAACGATTGATATCTTCCATCTGCTGTTCATTAAAAGGCTTTTGTTCCACTCCACGGGGCATTGTAAAAGCAAAGGTAATATTTTCTTTATCCGGCAAATATTTCTTAAAAGGTTTCACTTTATAATCATACATTCCGATTTCTGTCAATGCTGCATAAAAAAAAGGCTGCTGTTCAATAATATGCTTATCTTCGAAAAAAGAAGGTCCGGAAACTTCCATCAGCTGATTATACAGGGCCTCTATTCCGTCTTCTGCTAAAGGAATATCGGAACATTTATGCCCCCATTGCCAGAAAGCAAACGGATACTCCAGTATCATCAATTGTACAGCCCTTCTGATCCCCCCCACTATTTCAAATGTATAGTTCTTTTCCTGGGCATACTCTTCTACCAAAGGTATCAAACTGTCAATTTTCTGAAAACATACAACCTGAAAATCTTTTATATCCCAATGGCAAGTATTCCGCTCATCATTCCCGAATAAAAATTTTCCAACCCCCACTTTTGAAGTACCTGCCTTATCCAAAAATTTAGCAAGCCGGGGATCTACATATTTTAAATTTAACGGGGCTACATAAGGTACACTGACATCCACATCCTCAGGATAAAAATAACGATGAAAAATCGTCGTCTGTCCCCCTTTACTTATACCCGTTGAAATCCATTTTACTTCCGGATAAATATTCTCCTTAATGGCCTGAATAACTTCATGCTGGTCAGCAGCAGCCTGCTTTATTGTCAGGTACTCCCAGGGAATTCCTCCTTCAGGCACACTGTGATCAAAAAAACGATGCTCTATCGTCAATTGGTTTCCATTCAATAGTTGGGCCAACTCTCCTGCCTCCGGCGACCAGATATTATATCCCTCTAATTCAACAATTACAGGAGCTTTTGCTCTGTTTTTATGTCCCAACAAAACCTTTTGCTTAAATTTTCCAACTTCCGGACGGGTATGGTCTATAGGTTGTTCATACCAAAATTCATAATATTCATCAAAAGAATCAATATCCATCTTTTTAATGTCACTGATTTCTTTGATTTGTTGTAATTTTTCCAAGATACCACTTTGGCCCCAAGCAATAAGGGAACCTAAAAACAAGAATAATAAACTGATAAAAACTTTTTTCATCATCTCTGTAAATTTTAAAGACGCAAGATATAAAATATAATCAGAATATAAGTGAGGTTTATAAAGTTTATCACATTACGACATTTGTTTTCAACATCAACACTATGCTGTTTAAGTCCGTGACACTAAATTCTTTTGCAGGGGAATCCGGACCGGATTCCCCTGTACTTTCAACTGTTGAGAGCAAGAGAGTCCGGACGTCTTAGCCTTCCTGATCATTTGGTAAAATCATTTTATAAACGGATATTTGTACAGCCAAATAAATAAATCCTTAAAAGGCTGACAGGATTGAACAGCCTTATTTTATGAAACAGGAATCTGTTGTATGAAATACTTTAAACGTCTTAAAGATCATTATACAGCCATTATCCGATTAGGCATTCCCATTGTAATCGGTCAACTGGGTATTGTCATCGTAGGACTGGCTGATAATATTATGGTAGGACATTACGCCACCTCCGACCTGGCAGCTGCATCCTTTGTAAACAGTGCTTTCAATATACCGATTTTATTCGGGCTTGGATTTTCCTACGGACTGACCCCCCTGGTGGGACAATTTTTCGGCCGGAAAGACAAATTTAAAATCGGACAGCTATTACGGAACAGTTTGCTGGTAAACGGTTGTATGGGTGTCTTACTCACTTTGCTGATGTGGATTTTTTACCTGAACATTGAAAAAATGGGCCAGCCGGCAGAACTTCTTCCCTTAATCCGTCCTTATTTTCTTTTGCACCTGGCTTCCCTGATTTTTGTTATGTTATTCAATTCCTTTAAGCAATTCTCCGACGGGATCACCGATACCCGGACTCCTATGTATATTATGATATCTGCTAATATTTTAAATATTGCCGGTAATTACATCCTTATCTACGGAAAATTAGGAGTAAATCCAATGGGAGTTGTCGGTGCAGGCATCTCTACTTTATTATCCCGAATACTCATGTTTTTCGCCTTTGCTTTTCTCTTTTACCGTCATCTCTCCTATCGTCCTTATCTCGTAGGTTATAAACGCAGTCGCTACAACCGTTCTGATATTATTTCTTTAAACAGGATGGGATGGATGATCGGACTTCAGATGGGACTTGAAAATGGTCTTTTCAGTGTTACAGGCATCATGATCGGCTGGCTGGGCAGCATTGCACTGGCAGCTCACCAGGTTGTCGTGGCTATTTCTACTTTAGGTTTTATGATTTACTATGGAGTTGGAGCCGCTATTTCGGTCCGGGTAAGCAACTTTTTCGGAAGAGGGGACATCCGAAATGTCCGTGCAACGACAACTGCAGGTTATCATATTATCCTTTGTTTAGCCTTTCTCGCTTCCTGCTTATTCCTGTTCTCCCGTAATACTATCGGCTATCTTTTCACCGATTCAGCAGAAGTTTTACAAGTGGTATCCGTACTTATGTTCCTGCTTTTAGCTTTTCAATTCGGTGACTCTTTACAAATTACATACGCAAATGCTTTAAGAGGTATGGGAGATGTTGTTTCTATGGCTATCATTTCTTTCATCGGCTATTTCCTCATTGCATTGCCCGTCTGTTATATATGCGGATTTGTTCTCCAATGGGGCATTACCGGCGTATGGTTAGGCTATCCGGTGGGTCTGACGCTGACCGGACTGATGCTCTGCGCCCGTTTTTATTATATGACCCGGAAAGCAAATAAAAGACAATGAAGTTAAGGGAGACCGTCACACCTGAATCCAAATCCTATAAATCTCCCTCAAAAGCATAGTGAACTATAATAGTCCAACAGAACGAACGGGTCCCCGGAAAAAATACTGCAAAATTCTGCCGGTTTGTTATGACTTATTCCATATAATCAAAACAACAGACATTTCTTCCGCCGGCAGATCTATGCCAGGAATATATTGAAATTATATATTCTCAAGGTTTCAATTTCAATAGAGAATGAATTTTTTGATAACCCTTTGCCCTGTCTTGAAATAAAACAGTATGAAATCCTAAAGCGGATGCGGTTTCTATGTTTGCTTTCAGATCATCTATAAAAAGAGATTCCTCTGCCCGGAGACCATAAGTATCCAGTAAAGTATGATATATAGCTTCATCCGGTTTTACTTGTTTTACTAAACCTGAAATAATCTGTCCGTCAAAGTACTGAAATACCTTTCTCCTTTTTAAATAATCGTAAAATTCCACCGACATATTGGATAAACAATACAATTTATATTGCAAATTGGCCAGATGTTCAATCAAAGCTACCGTTTCCGGAATATCTGTTAAAGAATGCTTTATAAATTCCACGAGCTCCCGGCACTGTGTTTCAGAATAACCGGAAAAAGCAGACATTTGAAGAATAATTTGTTCTTCAGTCACCATACCCCGATCAAATTCTATCCAATAATCCTGAAAAAAATGGTTTTGAAAAAGTTTCTGCGGTAAATTTAAATCTCCTTGAAATTCCTTTTCTATCTTCTTCGGACTCCAGTCTAAAACAACTCCTCCCAAATCAAAAATTATATTTTTCATCCCATTAAAAATTTAAAACATCTGCATGCATAACCCTATACTCGTTTGCAAAAGTAATAGAATCCCTTTGATTATTTCTTTTTATATTCCAAATATTTAAACAAAACCTCCCCTTTATAAGCCTTCCCATTTATACATTATACGCTCTTCGCAGCACTTTGAATACGTATAAAAACGTATTTGTTAATCATTTTTTAAAATGCATTTTTGTAAAATGGAATAAAGCGAAGTTTGAACAATTGTAACAGATTGTTTTTCAGAAAATTATATTTTTATTCAGCCGTAGGGGAACAAATTAAAAACCATTCCCGCAAGAAGAAGAGAATATAAATTGAATCGTTTTAGCCAACAGGAAGTAGGAATAGGTAAAATTCCAAGGGATAGTACATTTTTACTGAAGAACAAAAAAGGATAAAATAAAAGAAAGTTTGAATAACTCCCTAACAGGTAAATTTAAACAGCAGGATTTAAAATTGAGATTTATGAGAAATTATTTTGTATCGTTTTGCATATTGATTGGCCTATGTTTAAGTATAAGTTCATGTGGTTCCAAAACAAGTAAAAAGGGAGGTTTACAGGGAGAAATCACGCTCTCAGGCGCCTTTGCCTTATATCCTTTAGTTGTTAAATGGGCGGAAGAATTCAAAAAAATAAACCCCGATGTCAGAATTGATATTTCCGCCGGAGGCGCAGGGAAAGGAATGACCGACGCTCTGGCTAAAGTAGTTGATTTAGGTATGGTTTCCAGAGAAATATACCCTCCGGAACTGGAAAAGGGAGCTATCGGCTTTGCCGTAGCAAAAGATGCTGTCATCCCGACCATCAACGAAAAGAACCCGGCATTGGAGGTCCTTTTAAAGACGGGCCTTACCCGGGAATCTGCTGAAAAATTATGGATCACAAATGAATATACAACCTGGGAACAACTAAGCGGTACGCCGGGCGAAACCCCTGTACACGTCTACACCCGTTCCGATGCCTGCGGAGCAGCTGAAACCTGGGCCTTATGGATGAATAAAAAACAAGAAGACCTGAACGGAACAGCCGTATTCGGTGACCCGGGCGTAGCGATGGCCGTACAGAAAGATATTTTAGGAATCGGATTAAATAACATTTCTTACGCCTATGACGAAAAAACCCGTAAACCCAATCCGGGAATACTGGTTTTACCTATAGATGTAAACGGGAACGGTAAAATCGATCCGGAAGAATTATTCTATGACACCAAAGATCAGTTAATCCAGGCCATTGCCGGAGACCGTTACCCCTCCCCGCCTGCCAGGGACCTCTATCTGGTTTCCAACGGAGTACCCACGAAACCTGAAGTCGTAGCCTTTTTAAAATTCATACTGACAGAAGGACAGAAATATAATGTTCCTGCAGGTTATATCGGGCTCTCAACCGAAAAATTGGAGAAAGGCTTATCTTTATTAAAGCAATAAACAATTCCCCCAGGAATGAATATTCGGATTCTGAAAGATAAAACAGCTAGCGGGTTCATGTTTTTCCTGACCGTCATCTCCTTACTACTTGTATTTGTAATGGGGATCGGTTTGTATTTAAAATCAGCTCCGGTTTTCGAAGAACATACGCTGAAAGAGTTGTTGTTCTCTGCCAACTGGAAACCGATGAAAGGACAATTCGGCTTTTTACCTTTCATTATGGGAACGGTCTGGGTAACGGGAATCGCCGTTGCAATGGCATTACCTTTTGCTCTCCTCACAGCTGTATTTCTTACCGAATATGCTAAATCTTACATACGAAAATATGTTTTTCCCGCCTTGGACATCCTGGCTGCTTTGCCTTCAGTCATATACGGAGTTTGGGGCACATTGCTGATTGTACCCTGGATTTCCAATAAATTGGCACCTCATTTTGTCGATTTTTCTACGGGTTATACGGTATTAGCCGGCGGAATCGTACTGGGAATAATGATTTTACCTTTGCTCGTCAGCCTTTTTATTGAAATTTTTTCTTCCGTTCCGGCAGAATTCAGGGAAGCTTCTCTTTCCTTAGGCGCAACAAAATGGCAAACGACAAAATTTGTCGTGATCCGTAAAACCTTACCGGGAATTCTGGCAGCGGTAGTGCTGGCGATCTCCCGGGCTTTAGGTGAAACAATAGCTGTTTTAATGGTATGCGGTAATTTACCGGAAGTTCCCCGTTCTTTATTGGACAGTTGCTATCCCATTCCGGCATTGATTGCAAATAATTATGGGGAAATGCTCTCGCTTCCCCTCTATGAAGCTGCATTGATGTTCGCCGCATTGATTTTATTTGTAGTCGTTTTGTTTTTCAATGTAATCTCCAGAGTTATCTTATATCGCTTGGAAAAAACGTTTAATTGATAAAGATGAAATTTTTTGAAGAAAAGATTTTTAGATTCTTGATGATCGTAGCTACTTTGGTCGTTTTCGGATTCGTAATCAGCATTATATGGACAATCGCTTCCAAAGGATGGGGAGCGATGAACTGGGATATGATCACGAAATTACCCGGTGGAGGTTTTTATATCGGAAAGGAAGGAGGTTTTCTGAATGCAATTGTCGGTTCTTTATACATTGTCGGCGCTTCGACAATATTAGGCCTGCTCATCAGTATCCCCGTTGTATTTTATTTAAACGTTTATCTAACCAAAAAATCTAAATTCGCTTATATTGCCCGCCTGGCCTATGACATCCTCTTCGGTATCCCTTCTATTGTATACGGGGCTTTTGGGTTTACGATCATGATCTACCTGGGATTGCGTACTTCCCTGGCAGGAGGTATTATTGTCATTACCTTACTCATTGTCCCTATTTTTATCCGTTCCATGGATGAAATTGCCCGTGAATTTCCCCGGGATATCCTGGATACGACTTATTCCCTGGGAGCAACCCGATACGAATCCATGAGGGTGGTTCTCCGGCAAATTGCTCCCGGTATTGCAACGGCCACCCTGCTTTCCGTAGGACGTGCCATAGGAGATGCAGCGGCTGTTATGTTTACTGCCGGCTATACTGACAGTATTCCGACTTCTCTTTCCCAACCCGCAGCAACTTTACCCTTAGCTGTCTTCTTTCAATTGAGTAGCCCGGTTAAGGAAGTCCAAGACAGGGCTTATGCCGCAGCACTGGTCCTCACCCTGATTGTACTACTACTCAGTATAGGAGGACGCTTTATTACAAACCGTTTTTCAAAAAATAAACTGCAATGAAAAATTTTTTATCTGCTTTAAATACGTCTTCAGAATTACGGATAGAAAAATCAGAAGAAAAAACACCAGGCCGGAAAATAAAATTGTTCCGCCCCGATTACAAATTTATCCGCCCCGAAGGAGATTCAGAAATAGCAGTAGAAAATCTGAATATTTATATCAAAAATCAACATATTCTAAAAAATATTAACGTCCGTATTCCGGATAAAAAAATCACCTGTATTATCGGTCCCTCCGGATGCGGGAAATCGACTTTACTGAAAACGTTCAACCGATTAATCGACAATGTAGAAGGAGTCCGGATTGAAGGGAAAGTACTGGTAAACGGAGAAGATATCATTAGCAGCGGAACAGATATTACTTCATTCCGACGGAAAATGGGACTGATCTCCCAACGCCCCTGCCCGCTTCCCATGTCTATTTACGACAATATCGCCTACGGCTGCCGTATTCACGGCATTCGTAACCGGCGGAAACTCAATTTGATCGTAGAACATTACCTCTGTGCCGCCGGTTTATGGGAAGAAGTGAAAGACCGGTTGCACACACCGGCAGTCCGACTTTCCATCGGCCAGCAGCAACGCCTCTGCCTGGCCCGAAGTCTGGCTGTAGAACCCCAATTTATTTTAGCCGATGAAGCGACCAGCGCCCTGGACCCTCTCTCCAGTAAAACGATAGAGGAGCTTTTTGTAAAATTAAAACAAAACTATTCGATCATCCTCGTTACACATACGCTCCGACAGGCCCTCCGTATTGCCGACTATGTCGTCTTTATGTATCTGGGAGATATTATCGAAGCCGGTGAAGCGGAACAGGTGTTCAACCATCCCCAGCATGAATTAACTAAAAATTACCTTAGCGGAGCATTTAGTTAAATCAGATTGATAGATCCTCTGTTTCCTTACAATGAAACAGAGCTGTTCAAAAGAATTTTTCAAAGAGAAAAATAAGAAAATGGAAAAACAAAAATTTATAGCTTCTTTAAATGAACGATTCGCAACAGCAAAGCCGGAAGAATTATTGCAATTCCTGATAAATTTTTACAATGACAAAATTGCTTTGGCTTCCAGCCTTGGTCCGGAAGATCAAGTCCTTACAGCAATGCTGGCGGATATAACTCCCCAAGCTAAAATATTCACCCTGGATACCGGGCGTTTATTTCCGGAAACACTTCGTTTACTGGATAGAACGAACAAAAAATACCCGATTCATATACAAGTCTATTTCCCGGATTATAAGCGTATCCAGGAAATGGTCAATCGTGACGGTATTAATGCCTTTTACGATAGTATAGAAAAACGGCAACTCTGTTGTAAAATCAGGAAATTGGAGCCTCTCAAAAGAGCTTTTCAGGGACTGGAAGCCTGGATTTGCGGCCTTAGGAAAGAACAGTCTGTTACCCGCCATAATCTACAGTTGGCAGAATGGGATGAAGTGAACGGGCTGATTAAATTCAATCCCTTAATTAATTGGACTGAACAACAGGTATGGGACTATATCCACCAATACCAAATTCCTTATAACCGCTTACACGAGCAAGGTTATCCGAGCATTGGCTGTGAACCCTGTACCCGGGCCATAGAACCCGGAGAAGACATACGGGCAGGCAGATGGTGGTGGGAATCTCCTGACCATAAAGAATGCGGCCTCCATAAACGCTGGTAACCATTTTTACACATTAGGGACGTGCCCTAATGTGTAAAAATCCTGTTTATTTTGCAAAAGTTTCACCGGATTCTCCAAAACAGCTTTCGTATTTTGTCCCCCTGACCCCCAAAATACTCACCAAAGTCATGTTGCCCGGCTAAACCAAGCAGTCCGTTTCATCTTTCCCCGGCAAGGTTTTCTAATTAGTCCGTAAAATTTACAATCCCAAGTAATTTTATATAAGAAAGTAAACTTATTTTTTCCGTTTATTTTTAGATAAAAAATAAGTCCAAGGCGATTAAATTATCAGTAGCAAAAAATTGAACATCTCGCATTTTGTAAAAAATACGATTGAAAACCTAAGTTTATAAATCACTGAAAAGGATAAAACTTTAAAAAGCTTTGAAAAATAATTGTAATAAGGGTTTAAGAGAATTTTTACACATTAGGGCACGTCCCTAATGTGTAAAAAAAAGCAACTGCAGGAGAACAGTTGCTTAAAAGTTGTACTCAGAGCGGGAATCGAACCCGCACGTCTGTTGAGGACACTGGATTTTGAGTCCAGCGCGTCTACCAATTCCGCCACCTGAGCAAAGAACTCGGCTGCAAAGGTAGATATTTTTGGAATAATTGCAAATCCTCTCTGAATTTTTTTAATTTATTTCCCTAGAATGTATCTTTTCAAGCCTATCATTCGTATCATACTTGTTCTTAATGTTCAATACTCATGTTCAAAAATAATTCCCCGGAGGATTTTACCGACGGGGATTATTTTTTAGTTATCAGAATTCTGATTGAGGAAAGGTGCAAACGGATTATTCCAACATTTTTCTTTTGTTTCCTGTTTCAGCTTATCAGTATCGAACAATTTGCTTTTCAGCTTTATATTGTTTTTTTAATGACTATATTTTAATATTTTTGCTAAAAGAATAAAAACATATTATCCTTATGGATATTTAAATCGACGAGATGCAGATACGGTTGCTTTTTAATTAATTAAATATGAATTTTGTTTCCCTTTCCTTTTTACCAGCCATTATTTTTCTATTGCTGTACCTGCCTACATCTGCTCAGCCGAAAGGGACATTAAAGGGACGCATTTACGATTTAAAAAATAATACCGGTATCCCTTTTGCTACTGTTCAGGTATTTTCTTCCACTTTAGGTTCTGCTACAGATACAAGTGGTTATTTTAAAATTGACAGTATTCCTCCCGGTTATATCCGTTTAGAAATAAGTTGTATAGGGTATAAACCGGTTTTATCGGAGGAATATATGGTTAATACGGCTTTTGAAAGGAATGTTGAAATTGGCCTGGAAGGTCTATCGGTAGCACTTGAGCAAGTCACGGTAAAAGCCAGTCCTTACCGGAAATCAGCCGAATCCCCTTTATCCGTACAACGAATTGGTATAGCTGAAATCGAAAAAAATCCGGGTGGGAACCGGGACATATCTAAAGTGCTTCAATCAATGCCCGGTGTACTTTCTTCCCCTGCTTTCCGAAATGATTTTATTGTCCGGGGAGGAGGTCCTTCAGAAAACCGGTTTTATCTGGACGGAGTAGAATTACCGACTCTCAACCATTTTGCCACACAAGGAGCTTCCGGTGGAGTGGTAAGTATAATAAACATCGATTTTGTCAAAGAGGTTAATTTTTACGCCGGAGCCTTTCCGGCCTCCAGGGGAAATTTACTCAGTTCACTGCTCGATTTTCAGCAAACGGCAGGCAATCCAGACCGAATCAAGGTAAGAGCCACTCTCGGAGCTACAGATTATGGTTTGTCGTTAGACGGACCTCTCAGCTCTTCTACCACTTTTTTATTATCTGCACGCCGGAGCTATCTGAAAATGCTTTTTAGTTTTATCGGTCTCCCTTTTTTACCTGTATACAATGACCTTCAATTTAAAACCACGACCCGGTTTAATCAAAAAAACGAACTTATCATATTGGGCATAGGAGGCTATGACATAAACCGGCTCAATAAAAAAATCAGCAATCCTGATGATAATCAAGCTTATATACTGGACTGGCTGCCCGAAAGCCGTCAATGGAGTTATACGCTGGGGGCCATTTATAAACACTACGGTAACGACTGGCAAAACCGATGGGTTATCAGCCGCAGTGAATTAAAGAACTTAGTAGAGAAATACAGCTTTAACGATAAAAATTTGCCCAAACTGATTCACTACGATTCCAAAGAAGCAGAAAACAAATTTCGTTTTGAACACAAACGGCAATTATCTCACCGGATTCACTTATCGACAGGTGCCGGGATCGAATATGCAACTTACCGGAATTCTACCTTCCGCACTTTTTACTATCAGGGACAATCTCAAAATATAGACTATAACCGTCAATTAAAATTGTGGAAATGGTCTTTTTTCGGCCAGATTGTAAAAACATTTGGGGAAGAAAAGTTTACAATATCCCTGGGAGTCAGAGGAGATGCCACCAATTATGCAACATCTACCCGAAATATATTCCGTCAAATCTCTCCCCGTTTTTCAATATCCTACGCTTTAAATCCTCATTGGTTTCTCCATCTCAATACAGGGAGATATTATCAATTACCCTCCTATACAACATTGGGATATGCTGACGAACAAGGCAATCTCATCAACAAAAGCCTTCAATTAGGCTATATCGGATGTAATCACTACGTAGCCGGCATAGAATTCCGTCCCTCTCCCCTCACCCGGATTACTTTAGAAGGATTTTACAAAACTTACGATCATTATCCGGTTTCTCTCCTCGACTCCATTTGCCTGGCCAACAAGGGAACAGATTACGTAGCAGTTGGAGACGAACCCGTGAAGCCTGTTGGAGAAGGAAGGAGTTATGGAATAGAATGTATGGTCCGTACCCAAGAATTTTACGGTTTTATTGCTTCCGCCGCCTACACATTTTACTACAGCGAGTTTAAAAAATTAAACCACAATATAAAATCCACTTCAACCTACCTTCCCAGTAATTGGGATAACCGTCAACTATTTACATTGACGGCTACCCGTAAATTCAAACGGAACTGGGATATCGGTCTGAAATGGCGTTACGTAGGAAGAGCACCTTACACTCCCTGGGATATAGAAACGACATCTTCAATACCGGCTTGGGATGCCAAACGACAGCCTTATTCCGATTACAGCCGTTATAATTCCGGAAGATTGCCTGCTTTCCATCAATTGGATATTCGGGCAGATAAAAGTTTCTTTTTCCGGAAATGGTCGTTTATTCTCTATGCGGACATTCAAAACATTTATAATTATAAATCTCAGGGGCCCCCGTATCTTGTGCCAGAAAAAGATGGGGAGGGGAACTACATCAAAGATCCTGAACGGGAAGGCTATTACCGGATGCGCTATATAAAAAATAAAATTGGAGGAACGGTTTTGCCTTCAGTAGGGATTATCATTGATTTTTAGGAAACAAACACCGTCTCTTTCTGATATACTCAAACATTCACAACGCTTCGTTGTGATGTTGAAGATTAATTTTTAATTTTACAACGGAATATAAACCTATCAATTCACCTAAACAAATTGTGGATTTTTTGCATGAACTAAATGATAATCAAAGGGAAGCTGTCCTCCATACGGAAGGACCGGCTTTAGTCATTGCCGGTGCGGGTTCCGGTAAAACCCGTGTATTGACTTACCGGATTGCCAATCTTCTGAGTAAAGGAGTATCCGCTTATCATATCTTAGCTTTGACTTTCACAAACAAAGCAGCCCGGGAAATGCAAAAACGAATCTCTCAATTAGTAGGGACTGAAAATGCCTCCAATCTCTGGATGGGTACTTTTCACTCTATCTTTTCAAAGATACTCCGTTTTGAAGCAGATAAATTAGGTTATACTTCCAATTTCACCATATATGATACCCAGGATTCTAAAAACCTGATTAAAGCAATTGTCAAAGACCTCAAACTGGACGACAAAATTTACAAGCCTAATGATGTATTGGGAAGAATTTCTATGGCCAAAAACAACCTCATCGTCGCCCAGGCTTACGCACAGTCTTCACGCATTACCAGCGCAGATGCGGCAGCCCGCAAACCCATGATTGCAGAAATCTACAAACATTACCAAATGCGGTGTAAGCAAAGTGATACAATGGATTTTGACGATTTATTATTACAGACCAATATTTTATTCCGCGATTTTCCGGATATACTGGCCAAATATCAACAAAAATTCCGTTATATACTCGTTGACGAGTATCAGGACACCAATTATTCCCAATATCTCATCATCAAAAAACTCTCTGAAAGTCATCAGAATATTTGTGTCGTGGGAGATGATGCCCAGAGTATTTATTCATTCCGCGGTGCCCGTATCGAAAATATATTAAATTTCCGAAACGACTATCCGGATTTCAAAATATTCAAACTGGAACAAAATTACCGTTCTACAACAACAATTGTCAACGCAGCAAATAGCATTATCAGTAAAAACAAAGAGCAAATCCCGAAACGTATTTTTTCCGAAAACGAAGAAGGGGAAAAGATAAAAGTACTCCGGGCACTCTCCGATAAAGAAGAAGGTTTTCAGGTCACCAACGAAATATTCAAAATGGCAAACTACGAGCAACAAGAATACAGTGACTTCGCCATTCTCTACCGGACAAATGCCCAATCGCGTATTTTGGAAGAAGCTTTGAGGAAACGTAATATCCCTTACAAAATATACGGAGGGCAATCCTTTTATCAACGTAAAGAAATTAAAGATTTATTAGCTTATTTTCGTCTGTCGGTTAATCAGAACGACGAAGAAGCTTTAAAACGAATTATTAATTACCCCCGCCGAGGAATAGGGGATACGACCATCGATAAAATCCGGGAAATTGCGCAGCAATACCAGGTGAGCATGTGGACGGTACTATGTAACCTGAAAAAAGTGGAAGGTTCATTTAATGGCTCCACTATTACAAAACTAAACAATTTCCGGCTTTTAATTGAAAAATTTGCCGAAAGAGCCCAGGCAGAAAATGCTTATGATGTCGCTTATAACATTGTTCAAAGTTCAGGCATTACAGACGATCTTTCGAACGATAGTACTCCGGAAGGTATTTCAAGAAAAGAAAATATCCAGGAACTCTTAAATGCGATCAAAGACTTTAGCGAAACAGCTTATAAAGAAGGTTTCAGTGACAAACTAGCTACTTTTATGGAAGGGGTTGCTTTATTAACAGATCAGGATACAGAAAAACCGGAAGACAGCAATAAGGTCACCTTAATGACAATCCATGCAGCAAAAGGATTGGAATTTCCCAATGTATTTATTACAGGAATCGAAGAAGAACTTTTCCCTTCTCAGCAATGTGTAAGCAATCCACAGGCTTTAGAAGAAGAAAGGCGGCTTTTTTATGTGGCTTTGACCCGGGCAGAAAAAAAAGTAGTGATGTCATACGCCACCACCCGTTACCGTAACGGGCAGATTATTTCGACCCGGCCCTCCCGGTTTATTTCAGAAATTGATCCTCACTTCCTGGATGGTTTTATGGCTCCCCGCCCGGAAACGTCCCCGTTCAATTTCAGGTCAATTCCGACCTCCCGGAAAGCTGCTCCTGAAACTTTAGCTCCTGCAGTAAAAACCCCTCTTCCGGATATAGACCCGTCTAAACTCAAACCTATTGAACCGAATTCCGTAATACCAGGTATGATCCTTTTTCATCCTGCTTTCGGAACAGGAAAAGTACTCTCTCTGGAAGGTCTCGGAGTGAATAAAAAAGCAAAAATGTTCTTTAAGAAAGAAGGGACTAAAACATTGTTGTTAAAATTTGCAAAATTATTTATACAAGAGGAGTAATTATTACCGAAAAATAAGTAAAAAAATTTATCTTTGTCGCACAATCCTGATAAAGATGCTCTCCGGCAAATATGACGAAACTTTCCCGGAGTTTTTCCGAAAAAAACACAAAAAACGATAATGAGGCCCAAATATCTTCTATACAATTAAATTGAGTGGCTTTTTAATGATCCTTAAGAATGGAATATAATACCCAAAAGAAAAAATTACTTCTTCCGGAATACGGTAGAAACATACAAAAAATGGTCGACCATATCAGAACCATCCAAGACAGAGAAGAACGGAACAGGGCTGCCCGAACAGTCATCGACGTAATGGGCAATCTTTATCCCCATTTACGGGATGTACCAGACTTCCGGCATAAATTATGGGATCATCTGGCGATTATGTCAGAATTCCAATTAGATATAGATACTCCTTATCCCTTACCGTCTCTGGAAAAAATCAACGAAAAACCGGAAAAATTAAAGTACAATACCAATCATATCAAATTCAGGCATTACGGAAAACTCGTTGAAAAATTAATTGAAAAAATAAAAGAAACAGAAGATCCCGAACAAAAAAGAGCTTTAATCGTACTGACTGCCAATCACATGAAAAAATCATTCCTTACCTGGAATAAAGATAGTGTAGAAGATGAACAAATTTATGACGATATAAACACTTATTACGGAAGCACGGTAATCTTACCCGAAGGCATGACTCTCTCTCATTCTAAAGATTTACTTCAAAAGAAAAGCAAACCCAGTTCCAATAAACCCATGCCAAATAAAAACAATAATTCTAAAAATAACAAGAGAGAGAACAATAATTCGAACAATAATAACTACCAATACCACAAAAAACAGTATTAAACGGGTGAAAATAAAACCAATGCCTCTCTCCCTCTATGGAAATCACTGTTATTTTCGGAAGTAATACCGGTAATAAAAGACAATTTATTGAAGAAGCGGTATGCCATTTAATGAAAGCAGCAGGTCCGGTAGTAAAGGCATCTTCTTATTATGAAACAGAACCTTGGGGATTTGAGTGTGAAGACGCTTTTTACAACCGCGTTGTCATCTTCAACAGCCGTCTGAAACCAGAATCTTTTCTTGCCAAAGCTTTAGAGATCGAAAAACAATTAGGACGAATCCGGCATGCTGGAAATCGCTATGAATCCCGGCCCATAGATATCGATATCTTATTCTGCGAATCTCTTCTTATCCATACGGCAGAACTTATTGTACCTCATCCCCGCATAGCCGAGCGGAATTTTGTCCTTGTCCCCCTCAATGAACTCATGCCCGATTTTGAACATCCGCAACTTCATCAAAAAATCTCCGTACTATTGACTCAATGTCCGGATAAGTTATCTGTAAAAAAAGTAAAAATATAGAAAAGGGAAAATGTTTAAACATTACATATATCTCTTTATGTCCGCTCCGATTGCATTCAGTTTTGCATCAATATTTTCGTATCCCCGGTCAATCTGATCTATATTGTGAATAGAGCTGATTCCTTTGGCCGAAAGGGCTGCAATCAGCAGCGCAATTCCGGCCCGGATATCCGGGGAAGTCATTTTAGTTGCCCGCAACTGGGATTCGTGATTCTGACCAATCACAGTAGCCCGGTGAGGATCGCACAAAATAATTTTAGCGCCCATATCTATCAGTTTGTCGACAAAAAATAAACGGCTTTCAAACATTTTCTGATGGATTAATACGCTCCCTTTTGCCTGAGTAGCGACTACTAAAAACACGCTCAATAAATCGGGAGTCAGACCTGGCCAGGGAGCATCCGCCACAGTAAGAATGGAACCGTCGATAAAATCTTCAATCATATAGTGTTCCTGACGGGGAATATAAAGATCGTCATCCCGTTCTTCCACCCGAACGCCTAATTTCCGGAAAGCATCGGGAATAATACCTAACTGACGAATATTGACATCTTTGATTGTTATTTCAGAACGGGTCATAGCTGCCAACCCGATATAACTCCCGACTTCTATCATGTCGGGCAAACAACGATGCCGGCAGCCGTGTAATTCTTTTACTCCCTCAATTGTCAGTAAATTAGAAGCAATCCCAGAAATTTTAGCGCCCATTGAATTCAGCATCCGGCAGAGTTGCTGAACATAAGGCTCGCAAGCTGCATTATAAATAGTTGTAACGCCTTCCGCCAAAACAGCAGCCATGATAATATTAGCCGTACCCGTAACGGAAGCCTCATCCAGCAGCATATAACTGCCTTTCAACTTATTTACGGAAGCTTTAAAACAGCTATTCACGGCATCGTATTCAAAAGTAGCTCCCAACCGTTCAAAACCCAGGAAATGGGTATCCAGACGGCGACGGCCAATTTTATCCCCACCCGGCTTAGGAATCACTCCGCTTCCGTGTATAGCCAGTAATGGCCCTAAAATCATAATCGACCCCCTTAAACTGATTGCCTTATTATAAAAATCTTCCGTTTCAAAATAACGGAAATCTATATCAGAAGCACAAAAGGCAAATTCCCCGTGAGCCAGCCGCTCGACTTTAACGCCCATTCCCTGCAGCAATTCAATCAGCTTTAATACATCCAATATTTCCGGTACATTCGTAATAATCACTTCTTCCTTTGTCAGCAAAGCCGCACAAATAACCTGTAATGCCTCATTTTTGGCTCCTTGCGGACAAAGCTCCCCTTTTAATCTTTTACCTCCGGTAATAACAAATCGGCTCATTCTTCAAAATATTTATCAAATCTCTGATTCATACAATACAAATATTCAATTGATCCAAAGTTCGAATAAGCAATCGTTCAATAATTTAACCTGAAAGAAGGGAATTATCTGAACCTGGATACCTGAATATTCCATTCTTGTGCGTTGGTAAAGCTATTAAAAAAACGAAGTAAAAACAAAAATACTTTCTTGTAATATTGTGTTAAAAGAATTATATGGCTACTTTTGCAAATAATGTGTTATGATTCCGTTCTTTAAACAAATAAATGTTCTGTACAGATCAAACATTATAACCGTATAAAACGAACAAGTCTATATTCGAATAATATCAATAAAATAAATCTTTATGAAAAGCTTTTTAAAATATACTCTCGCAACCATTGTCGGAGTGATTATTGTAAACATTGTCCTTCTGCTGATCGGCTTCGGAATCATCAGCACCCTTTCCAAATTAGGCGAACAGGCTGTTGATGTCAAGGAGAACAGTATTCTCCGTATCCAATTGAATAATGAAATTCCCGACAGGAGTTCAAACGATCCTTTCAGTAATTTCAATTTATTATCGTTAAAACCGGGCCTATCGTTAGGGTTAAATGATATTTTAAAAAATATAGAAAAAGCCAGTCAGGATTCCCGTATCAAAGGAATTTACCTTGACCTGGGAGATATTCAGAGTAACTTCGGAGGTCTGGCTACTACGGAAGAGATCCGTCAGGCTTTGAAAAATTTCAAAAAAAGCGGGAAATTTATTTACAGCTATGCCAATATGGGATATTCCCAAAAGAGTTATTATCTGGCTACGGTTGCCGACAGTATTTTCGTAAACCCGGAAACACCTTTGATGTTGATGGGTATGGGTGGCACCAGCTTTTTTTACAAAGATATGCTGGACAAAATCGGTATCAAAGTAGACATTGTAAAAGTAGGAAAATATAAATCAGCAGTAGAACCGTTCACCCAAACTGAGATGAGCGATGCAAACCGGGAACAGATCGAAGTATACCTCCGTTCCCTATGGGGAACCATTCTGGAAGGCATATCCGACACCCGTTCTGTTTCTATCGACTCTTTAAATTTCCTGGCAAATCATTTAGAATTTCGTTCCCCGGCGGAAGAAAAAGCTTACGGCCTTTTCGACGAAGTTCTTTACGAAGATCAGGTACTCTCCTTATTGAAAGACAGATGCGGAATAAAAGAAACAGGTAAACTGAATTTTGTAAAACTTTCAGACTACCGGAAGGCCAGTTCCAGTCCTACAAAATTCGTTAAAGATAAGATTGCCATCGTATATGCCAGCGGAATGATCGGATTTGAACAGACGGAAAAATCCATCGGTCCCGAACTCGCGGAGACCATACGGAAAGCCCGGGAAGATCAAACGATTAAAGCAATTGTCTTGCGGGTGAACTCTCCCGGAGGAAGTGCTTTAACTTCCGACATAATCTGGCGGGAAGTTTCCTTGGCAACCAAAGAGAAACCTGTTATCGTTTCCATGGGAAATGTTGCGGCCTCCGGGGGATATTATATTTCTTGTGCGGCCGATACCATTGTCGCTGACCCGACAACGCTCACCGGTTCTATCGGAATTTACGGTCAATTTTTTTCCGGAGAAAAACTCATTAAAGATAAAATCGGGATTACCAGTAGTGTTGTCAAAACCAATGAACACAGTGATTTCGGCGGAGGTTATCCTCTCCCTTTACCGATCAGTAACCGTCCTTTGACAGCTTACGAAAAAAATGTCATGCAAAAATACATCGAAAAAGGATATGAGACTTTTCTGAGCCGGGTAGCTCAGGGCAGACATATGAGCCGGGATGAAGTACACGAAATAGCCCAGGGACGGGTTTGGACAGGAAAAGATGCCCTGAAAGTAGGATTGGTAGATGTTTTGGGAGGTATGGAGGACGCTTTACAAATTGCAGCCCGAAAAGCAGGATTAGACAATTACAGAATTGTCGAATATCCTACTGAGAAAGATTTTTTCCAGGAATTCTTGAATAGCTTCTCTACCTCCATAAAAACAAATATACTCAAAAATGAGTTAGGAAGTTATTATGAAACATTCCGGCAATTGCAAAATACATTGATTACACCGGAAGGGTTAACTGCCAGAATACCTTATGACATCAATATAAACTAGATACCGGCAGGTAGGTAAACCGTATGCGATGATTTTTATAAAAATTATATTATCACCGTTAAGTCTTTTATACGGTATGGGAGTAGGAATACGGAATTTCCTATTTAACGCAGGGATATTAAAATCAAAAGAATTTAATATCCCGGTTATCTGTATCGGTAATATTACTGTAGGGGGTACCGGCAAAACCCCCCATACGGAATATCTTTTAGCAACGCTCCGGAACGATTTCCGCGTAGCTTGCCTCAGCCGGGGATATAAACGACAAACGTCTGGTTTTATATTGTCAACCCTACAGTCCACCGCCGAAGAAATCGGGGATGAACCTTTACAAATCAAACAAAAATTTCCTGAAATCATCGTAGCTGTGGACGAAAAACGGGTAAGGGGGATTGAAAAACTACTGGCCTTACCCGAAAGACCGGAAGTTATTATTTTGGACGATGCCTTCCAGCACCGTTATGTAAAAGCCGGGAAAAATATTGTGCTTGTAGATTATAACCGACCTGTATTTAAGGATTGCCTATTACCGTCAGGACGGCTGAGAGAAACCCCGAATGCCCTAAAAAGGGCAGATTATATTATTGTCAGTAAATGAC
>NZ_CALCLB010000033.1:0-49420 GCF_937966165.1 uncultured Odoribacter sp. | reverse complement strand
AGTTTGCCAAGTTAATTCATGCCAGTGCTTACGATGAAGCCAGCAGTATTGCCCGGAAACAAATCGAAGACGGAGCTTCTGTCATCGACATCAATATGGACGATGCCATGCTGGACAGCGCTAAAGAAATGGCTACTTTTATCCGTATCATCAGCAATGACCCTGACATTTCCAAAGCTGCCCTGATGATCGATTCTTCCGACTGGAATACTTTACTTGCCGGTTTAAAGAATGCACAAGGAAAATGTATTGTCAATTCGATCAGCTTAAAAGAAGGAGAAAAAGAATTTTTAAAAAAAGCTGCTGAAATCAAGCGACTGGGAGCTGCGGTGGTAGTCATGGCATTTGACGAAAAAGGCCAGGCCGTAACTTACGAACGCAAAATTGTAATCTGTCAAAGAGCTTATCACCTTCTGACGGAAAAAGCGGGGTTTACGCCTGAAAATATTATTTTCGATGTGAATATTCTGGCTGTCGGCACAGGTATGGAAGAACACAGCAATTATGCAGTCGACTTTCTCCGGGCAGTCGAATGGATAAAAAAACATCTTCCCGGCAGTTCTACTTCCGGAGGAGTTTCTAACCTTTCCTTCTCTTTCCGGGGAAACAATCCGGTCAGGGAAGCCATGCACTCCGTATTTCTATATCATGCAATTGCTGCCGGTCTGGATATGGCTATCGTCAATCCGGCCCTCTTACAGGTTTACGACGATATACCTCCACAGCTTCTCCAGGCCGTCGAAGATGTCATACTGAATAAAAATCCGGAAGCGACAGAACGCCTCATAGAGCTGGCGGAAAAGATGAAAGCTTACAAAGCTGAAGGGAAAACGGTCAAAAATGAAAGTTGGAGAGACCAGCCTTTGGAAGAGAGACTTATTTATGCACTGGTAAAAGGGATTAAAGACCATCTGACCGAAGACGTGACGGAAGCGCTGGAACATTACTCTTCCCCCGTAGAGATTATAGAAGGTCCCCTGATGAAGGGCATGGATAAAGTAGGCACATTGTTTGGAGAAGGCAAAATGTTTCTTCCCCAGGTTGTCAAATCAGCCCGCATCATGAAAGAAGCTGTTTCCGTTTTACAACCCGGGATAGAAAGCAGTAATTCCTTACCTCCCGGCTCCGTGCGGAAACATAAAATTGTTCTGGCCACAGCGAAAGGAGATGTACACGATATCGGAAAGAATATTGTCCATATTGTCCTCAGTTGTAATAATATGGAAGTAATCGATCTGGGAGTTATGGTTGACAATCAGCGGATACTTGAAGCTGCCCGGCAATACCAGGCTGATATCATTGGCGTAAGCGGTTTGATTACTCCTTCTTTAGCAGAAATGGAAGATCTATGCCGCTTGCTGGAAAAAGCCCAGCTAAAAATTCCTCTCTTTGTCGGAGGAGCCACCACCTCCGGAGTACATACGGCTGTAAAATTAGCCCCCCTTTACAGCGGCGGGGTGATTCACGGCGGAGATGCTTCGAGGACTGCCGGTCTGATCAAAAGGCTTTTACAAAAACCGGACAATTATTTGCAAGAGTTACAGAGGGAACAGGAAAAAATACGGCAACTATACTACGAGGCTCATACTCCTATAATTCCCTATCCGGAAGCACAGGCATCAGCTCCCCGGTTCGCTCCGGAAAGTTATCTTTTGCCCGGGACTTTCGGAGAGCACAATTTACGGGCTCATCATCTGGACCTTCGCGAACTGGCCGACCGGATTGACTGGACTCCATTTTTCCATTTCTGGGGATTCAAGGGTAAATTTCCGGAAATTCTCTATACCAACGAAGAAGCTGACCGTACCTATCAGGCCGCCTTGGAAATGTTGGGGCAGATTATCGCCGGAAATGAATTTGAAGCTTCGATTGTCGTCAAATTCTTCAATGCCCGTTCGGAAAATAACCAGATCCTATTGGAAAACGGATATCATTTCCCCATGCTGAGGCAGCAAATACGAAATACTGAATATCTGTCCCTAGCAGATTATATAAACCCGGATCCGGCATTTAAAAGTACGGTCGGAATTTTCTGCCTGAAAGTCTCGGATACACATACATGTACAAACTGCCACGATTTCGCCCAGCTTCTCCGGGAAAGCTTATGTGCCCGCTTTACAGAAGCATTGGCCGAATGGATGCAGGAACAATTATCGGAAGGAACGCATATGATCCGCCCGGCTTTCGGCTACCCCGCCTGCCCCGACCATTCGCTGAAAAAAGAAGCTTTTCAAATATTGAATGCGACAGCGGATATCGGAGTAGAATTGACTTCTTCGTATGCTATTATTCCCACGACCAGTCTTTGTGGAATGCTAATCGCACATCCACAAGCTCATTACTTTAATATCAGTAAAATCAGTGAGGAACAATTGGACGTCTATTGCCGTCAAAGGGGATTTACAAGGGAAGAAGGGAAACGCCTTTTAGGTCCTCTTATAGACCATTAATTTTTTTCAAACAACAGATCTTCTGAACCGAAAATACTGTAATTGCAATCTCATGAAAATAACCGATATATTAAACCGTAAAGAAAAACCATTTGCTACTTTTGAGCTTGTGCCACCGCTCAAAGGAAGCGATATCAATAAATTATACAAAGCCATCGATCCCTTGATGGATTTTACACCTCCATTTATAAATATCACATTCCACCGGGATGAAACTGAATTCCGTCAAAAAGAAAACGGTTCTTTTGAAAAAATAACAGTTACCAAACGTCCCGGTTCGGTTGCCATTGCAGCAGCTATTATGAAGCGTTACCAGATAGAGGTAGTCCCTCACCTTATATGCGGGGGAGCTTCAAAATACAAATTGGAAAACGACCTGATCGACTTGAATTTTCTGGATATATCCAACGTAATGGCCTTGAGGGGAGATGCCATTCCCGGTCAGAAATATTTTATCCCGGAACCAGACGGACACAAATACAGCTGCGATCTGGTGAGACAAATTCACAATATGAATCAGGGAAAATATTTGGACGAAACGCTGACAAACGCAATTGCGACCAATTTTTGTATCGGCGTTGCCGCTTATCCCGAAAAACATTACGAAGCTCCTAATCCGGAAACCGATATTTTGCATTTAAAACAGAAAGTAGATGCCGGAGCGGATTATATCGTCACCCAAATGTTTTTCGATAATAACCGCTTTTTCCACTTCGTCGATAATTGCCGTGCTGCCGGAATAACGATTCCTATTATTCCCGGTCTTAAACCGATATCGACGCCTGCCCATATCGAAATGCTCCCCCGGGCTTTCCGCATTGATTTACCCGAAGCGCTCATGAAAGAAATACGGAAATGCAAAGACAGTCAGGAAATATATCAGGTCGGAATTGAATGGTGCACGATGCAAAGCAAAGACTTACTGGCACATGGCGCTCCTGCCATTCACTATTATACCATGGGGAAAGCCGATAATATCCGGACAATTTTAAAACGAGTATTCTGATGGACATTTACGATTATATCATCCTGATTATTCTAGGATTCGCCGCCGGCTTTATCAACATCTTCGCCGGAGGAGGATCAATGCTGGTCGTCCCTTTTCTCATTTTTCTGGGACTTCCGGCAAATATCGCCAATGCAACGAACCGGATTGCCATTTTATTACAAAACACCGTATCTGTATTTACTTTCCAGCAAAAGAAAATTTTAAATCTGAGGACAGACTACAAACTTTTATTCCCTGTCCTGCTGGGAAGTATAGCCGGTGCTTTTGCAGCGGTAGATATCCAAAAAGAAATATTGGAAAAAATTATAGGAGGATTATTGATTGTTATGTTCTTTATGATATGGATAAACCCAAACGCCTGGATTCGGGCTAATGCCGAAAAAGCCCATAATAAACATCCCTTTTTGCGTTTTCTTATCTTTTTTGCCATCGGTTTCTACGGCGGTTTTATCCAGATCGGAGTGGGGTTTTTCCTTTTAGCCGGCCTGGTACTCGGATGCGGTTTCGATTTACTGAAAGCCAATGCCGTAAAAATATTTTTGGTTCTTTCCTATACTGTAATTGCTTTAATTATCTTTATTTTTTACGACCTGATTGACTGGAAAGCCGGCTTAATACTTGCCTGTGGCAATATGGGAGGAGCCTGGGTAGGTACCCGTCTCAGTATTAAATGGGGAGCCACCTACATCCGCTATATTTTATTGGCCGCCTTGCTTTTAGTCGCCCTGAAACTTTTCGGCTTATTTTAATATTTATTTTTCTTTGTTTTATATACAAACATCGTCCGGATAAACCTTTTAAAATTGATTTTAATCTTTCTCCATTGCTCAGCTCATTTTCCTGCACTTTCTGATTCAACCGCTATCCTAAAATTATTCTATTTTAATTTTTTCTATTTTTTTAATTTAATTTTAATTTATATTTTTGATAACCCATTTTTAAATCTCCTTATATGAGAATTGCGTTTTATTTATTGCTAAATTTATTTTTTTTCCCTGATCTTCTTTTGGGACAAGTCTATCTGGATCCGGAAAAGTCCATTGAAGAAAGAGTTGAAGACGCTTTGTCCCGCCTGACATTACCGGAAAAAGTAGCGATGTGTCATGCCCAGTCGAAATTCAGTTCTCCGGGGGTACCCCGTTTGGGTATTCCGGAAGTATGGACCAGCGACGGTCCGCACGGTATCCGGGCTGAAGTTTTTTGGGATGAATGGTACAATGCGGGATGGACAAACGATTCTTGTATTGCTTTCCCTGCCTTGACCTGTCTGGCAGCCACCTGGAATCCAGAAATGTCGGCTCTCTATGGGAAATCCATAGGAGAAGAAGCCCGTTACCGGAATAAAAATGTCCTTTTGGGACCGGGAGTCAACATTTACCGCACCCCTTTAAACGGCCGGAATTTTGAATACATGGGAGAGGATCCGTATCTGGCTTCTGTATTGGTAGTTCCTTATATCCAAGAAGTTCAGAAAAACGGAGTTGCTGCCTGTGTAAAACATTTTGCACTCAACAACCAGGAAAAAGACCGGGGGCATATTAATGTAAAAGTGGATGACAGGGCTTTACATGAAATTTATCTTCCAGCCTTTAAAGCAGCCGTACAAAAAGGGAAAGCCTGGGCTATCATGGGAGCTTATAATCAATACAAAAACCAACACTGTTGTCACAATCAATATCTCTTAAACGATATTTTAAAAGGAGAATGGGGATTCGACGGAGTCGTCATTTCAGATTGGGGAGGTGTTCACGATACCCGCCAAGCAATTGAAAACGGCCTGGATATGGAATTCGGGACCTGGACTGACGGGATGCAAGCGAATCTCAATAATGCCTATGATCTTTATTATTTGGCGCAGCCTTATCTGCACGCCTTGACTACCGGAGCGGGCAAGGAAGAAATCCTGAATGATAAAGTCAGACGGATCCTCCGGCTAATTTTCCGGACAACAATGGCTCCCAATCGTCCCTGGGGGAGCTTCGGAACAGCAGAACATGCTGCGGCCGGGCGTCGCATTGCCGAAGAAGGTATCGTTCTTTTAAAAAACGATAATTCACTCCTCCCCCTCTGTTTTGCCGAAGTACACAAAATTGCAGTGATCGGAGAAAATGCAGTAAAAAAAATGACAATCGGCGGAGGGAGTTCTTCCCTTAAAGTGAAATATGAAATTTCTCCTCTCCAGGGATTACAAAAACAAATCGGTACCCAAGCGGAGATTCATTTCAGCCTGGGATATGCCAGTCCCCGGAAAACCAGTAAAGATCCGATGGGGGAAATTCAACAGACCGAAACCGGAAGCAGCCCGGAAGAACTCCGACAACAAGCCATCGAAACAGCTAAAGAGGCCGATATCGTACTCTTTTTCGGAGGATTAAACAAAAACAGTTTTCAGGACAGTGAAGGCCGGGACCGTCAAAATTTATCCCTCCCTTACGGACAAGATACCCTTATCGCTGCTTTGGCTCAGGCAAATCCCCGTTTAGTAGTTATCCTGATCAGCGGAAATGCCGTTGCCATGCCCTGGGTAGAAACAGTACCGGCAATCGTTCAGGCCTGGTACGGGGGTACTGAAGCAGGAAATGCCATCTCGGCCATACTGACAGGAGAAGTTAATCCCTCGGGAAAATTACCCTTTACCTTTCCTGTCAGGCTTGAAGATAATGCAGCTCATGCCTGCGGAGAATATCCGGGTAACGGAAAAGATGTCGAATACAAAGAAAGTCTGTTCGTAGGATACCGCTATGCAGATAAACAAAAACGGCCTCCCTTATTTTCTTTCGGTCACGGACTCAGCTACACAACCTTCGGATATGGAAAAATGACGGCCGATAAAAAGATTATCCATCCTGAAGAAACCATCACGTTTTCAATAAAAATAAAAAATACGGGCGCACGTGCAGGTTCGGAGATCGTACAACTTTATATCAGCGATAAAAAATCCAGTTTACCACGCCCGAAGAAAGAATTGAAAGGTTTTCAAAAAGTACACCTGAATCCCGGAGAAGAAAAAACGCTGAGTTTTACCATCGACCAAGAAGCCCTCCGTTTTTATGACGATATTCAACAAAAGTGGATCACAGAGCCGGGGAAATTCGAAGCCCTGCTAGGAGCTTCTTCCACAGACATTAAAGACCGGCTGACATTTGAATTGAAACATTAAATGTTTGTAAAATATAATTATAAGGCTGCATAAACCTGAATCAGAAATATACAAAGCTCTATCCTTAAACAAAAAAGAATAAGCCGTTTAAAACAGATAAGAACAGCTGAATTCTATTGTTCGTTTATGTATGTCCCTGATTCGCTGAGGAAATGAACGGTATAAAAAGGGTATTGTCATAAAGAAATTTTTTAAACATACCATCTCCATTTTTTATATCCTCTATTTTTGCCTTAATCTTATTCATCCGGTAATAAAATCCGATCGTCTTTATAAGGATTTTGTTCCAATAAAAATACATCGTATGCTTCTTCATTTTTGATTAATCCGTATATATCAAAATGAAAACTAAACAAAATATAATAAATCCAATTCAGCATATCTTTCGAAAACCGGCAAATAACCCGATTTTCTAAATAACGAATCAGATTTTTTAGAAACCAGCCGTAATTACCACCATCATCTAAAATATTCAATTCCCTGGTAATAAAAGAATAAATGTATTTTATAGGGATCATACTTTTCCCGTTAATTATACATTCCCGGGTAAGATACTCTAAAGGATAAAGCAAAAGTCTATAGTTCTTATCCGTATAAGCCACTTCTCTCACCTCTTCCCCTCTCTTCAAAAGATACGTAACTTTCCCTAATTCACTGATAAAGAAAGGATGTTCGGGATCACAAATATCTATTGCTCTTACCTGATAACGGTAATAGAACATTAAAATACTCTTTGTCATAAATAAATTTCGGTTCAGGAAATAAGATCACACACAATCGTATTTCCTTTGTAATACACAAATCGTAACAAAGCTAGGGCTTATCTTTTAATATCCTTCCTTCTTTCATCCAATTTCTAAACAGCCTATATGTTAAAATACATTTCAATAAACAAATAAATATTAAAATAATCGCTATCTATTAAATAAATATTCTGTTTCACAGGAAAATGTACGGATATACTCAAGAGATATTTAGTTATAAATTCATTATTTTAATAAATTACGACTAAATTTGTTAGAAATCAACAATCCTAATTTCAATTGATAAAAATCATTCAGTACGGCTAAACTTTTTTGATTTCTATTACTACTTAAACCCAATTACTATGAAAAAATTATTTCTGTTCACACTGGTATTCGCATATTGTTTGCTGGCGGGCTCCTGTAAAGACGATGATTCTTCTGCAGATCCTCCTTTTACTCCCCAAAATTACCAATTTACAAAAGCGTATGGTGTTCTGCATCCTTCTTCGTCTACCGGGCAGCCAGAAAATTTACAACTTATCCTCTCCAATACCGGCGGTCATTCGATAGAAGACTACACCGGTCCGGGAGAATACCTTTCCCTTTATTTAATTGTGGCCGATGTAGCCGTATCCGATCAGCAAATACTGTTTCCTTCAGGCACTTATACCTTATCTGAAGATCCGGCGAAAGCGATGACGGTCTGGAAATCAGCAGCCAGTTTTTTTACTCTTTTGGATGCTTCCAACTACAAAACGTCTTATACCTTGACAGAGGGATCCGTCAGTATTACCGAAACGGCAGGCAGATATTCGGTAAGCGGTCGTTTTAAGGGATATGAAGCCCCGGAATTTACATTTAAATTTGAAGGTATTATATCCTCTTTTCCCCCAGAAACGACCACTCAAATGGAATTGACAGACGCTACTGCCGAATACAATAATAAATATGCGGACGAAGCAAAGTTTAATTATACCGTTACACTCAGTAATGCGAACGGACAGAAGGTAAATTTTGAAATCACAACTTCCCGTTCCGACTATTTCACTCATATACCGGACGGAGAATATAATTTCACGAAGACGCCTGATCAGGCAGGAGGCCTGATCCAATCTTCTAATAGTTACTATACCTTAACCCGTGACGGTATACCCTATTCGATCGAAGCAGGGAGTATCCGCATTACTTCAGTCACGAACGGTTATTCCGTCAGCGGAACCCTTAGCAATGAACAACAGGAAGAAATAAAATTTGAATATTCAGGAAAACTTCCCATAAACCGGGCTTCCCTTTCCTTTACGGACGGAGAGTTATTTATTGACGGACAATGTAACGGCTTAACCTATTACGATTATTATTTAATGATTAATCCGGGAGAATTCAAGTCTGCCGGAGAAAAAATGAACCTTTACTTTACTGGTGACATCGACTACTTTTACCAATATTTGCCGGTAAGAACAGGAGAATACACGGTTTATACAGGAAAATTACCTTTGTCCCCGGGCCAGGTAATAAATGATCTTGATCTCTCGGATACCGGAGTGATTTTCGGCGATCAGGAGGGTAATGAAACCCTGTATGCACTTACAGAAGGTAGTATGAAGGTCACCGCCTCGGAAATGGACGCACAGCAAAACATGACTCTGGTTTTCAATGCCCAATTCCAAGCACAATCCCAAACAGACAATGAAGTAATGGAAGTATCTGTTTCCTATACAGGACTTCTACATCCGCAGATTGACGGATCAGGTTATTGGTACGGCTATCTGGCCCATCCTTATTCAAAACTACAAAATGATCTGAATATGTCTAATTTTGCGGACGCAATATATAAAGATTTCGGTACCGGTTATTTTTATTACGAAGGACAACCCAAAAATGCCGGTTATGTACAAATATGGTTTAAAACCCCGGAAGCAGAGTTCGAAGAATGGTACGACGACTCAACTGATCCCAGCCATTATTTTATGACTATCGGCCTGAATCTATCAGGAGAACTGCCTGCAGAGGGAATTCCGACAGGTACTTATACCTACGATAAAGACTGGACATTCGCACCCGGAACTTTTATGCCCGGCAATAAGATTGAAGGGTATAGTAATAAATCCTATGGTTCGACTATTTTTAACGCTCCTTATACCGTGGATATAGCATTCGGTTGTGGTCCTGATAATGAAGGGGGTACAATCAAAATCGAAAAATCCGGAGAAATATACCAAATTACAGTAGACACTTACGATGACCAAGGTCCAGCAGCCCGGAAAATCCATGCTTCCTATACCGGCAAAATAATAAGCGAGAGCGAATGGTATGCAAATTCTGCTTCTCTGGGTTATAGGTTACCTCGGTTGGGATCCGGATCGCCCCTGCTCAAAGGAAATACAGGGAAAACAGGGAAAAAATTCCATTCGAAAACAGAATAAGATAGAAAATGCAAAAAAACCGCAGTTTGGCTGCGGTTTTTTATCTTTTAACCCTGAAAGTGTGCCCGAAACAAGATTTGAACTTGCACGGCCTAACGGCCACTACCCCCTCAAAGTAGCGTGTCTACCAATTCCACCATCCGGGCTTCTGATTTGCAATATTCCAACGTGCCCAAAACAGGACTCGAACCTGCACATCCGTAAGGACACTAGTCCCTGAAACTAGCGCGTCTACCAATTTCGCCATTTGGGCTTTTATTTTGCGATGCAAAGATACAAATATTTGCATTAACGCCAAATTTACCCCTACTGAAATTATAATTTTTTTAAAAGTTTATTTCACTCAGAATTCAAAAATCTGTAATAATCTCATTGGCAGCATCCAGGACATTATTTTCAAAACTATCCAGATAAATCTGGGTTGTTTTTTCAGAATCATGTCCCAATCCTTCACTGATAACAGCAATGGGTATTCCGGAACGTTTTGCTATAGAAGCCCAGGAATGGCGTGCAACATAAGTTGTCAACGGAAAATGAAAATGCAATGTATTTCCAATTAGTTTCAAACGGCGGTTTACTTCCCGGTAAGCATTTTTATATTGATGATATTCGTTTTTTCCGGGATACTGTATTAAAGGGAAAATATAACTCATCCGGTCGGATAAATCATTGTATTTACAAATGATTTCCCGGGCCTTTTCTGTTATTTTTATATTCAGTTTCTGCGCTGTTTTCTGGCGGGAATAATACAAACGATCCCCCAAAATATTAGATACCTTCAAAAAAGCAATGTCTTTAAAAGACATGCCCCGCATATAAAAACTGAACAAAAAAATATCCCGGGCTAATTCCAAACGGGAAGAAGCAGAAATATTTAACTTTCGGATAGCTGCTATTTCTTCTTTATAAATAGCCCGTTTCATGGTTTTTTCTTTCCGGATCGTTATTTTTTTAAAAGGGTAATATTCTTCAGCTACTATTCCATCCCGGATCGCCCGGTTATAAACCGAACGAATGGTACGAAGGTAAATGGAAACGGTGTTCACTTTACACCCTTTTTGCTGCAGGTAAATCTCAAAATTTTTTATAAAACTGTAATTTACTTCTTCAAAGGTAAGATCCTGTTTTTTATTAAAATGCTGAAGTACCCCCATTGTTCCCCTATAAACATTGGAATTTCCGTTTTTTCCTAATTTTTCCAAAGAATCGGCAATGTCCCGTATATAGTCGTATACATAGACGCCTGAACTAACATGCCGATACGATTTTACCACATCTTCCAAGGTATATTCCTGCCCCATAACAGTAAAATCCAACAAAATTTTTTTGACCTTTAAAACTTCGCTTTCTATATAAAAATTACATTTCTGCCGTTCTATCTCCTCTTCCACAGTTCCCCGTTTTTCATTCAGCAATGATTTTTTAAAATTCCAATCTTCCCATTTTACCTTGCGTGCCAGGGGAATAAAACAATGTTTACGTCCCCGTACAAGCTTTATGACAACAGGGCATTCACTCCTATAATTCATTTTCTGTCTATCCAGCATTACTTTTAATGTTACCATAAACACAATTTTACCAGGTTAAAACTCAAGTGTGACAGGGAAATTATTTTTACATTCCCTTTATTTCATATCATATAAAACATCCTTCCCCGCATACAGCTCACTGTCTACAAAAATAATCATAAAAATACATAAGAAATTTTTTCAGGGACGCCACCTACGGGAAAAACGCTGTCTCTTTACAAAAGCGCAGGATCTATTAAAGGAAAAAATGCTGAGAAAAGACCTTATTTTCCTGTCGTACGTATCCCCCGCACACCTAAAAGTATCCAATAAAAAAACCGCTGTATTACAGCGGTCCAGAGGAAATTTAACTTACATAAAAGTTGTCCCACCAGGATTCGAACCTGGACTGACAGAACCAAAATCTGCTGTGCTGCCATTACACAATGGGACAATCATTTTGTCAAAGACGGTGCAAATGTAAAACTTTTTCCATTTACAGCAAAAAAAAGCACAAAAATTCAATCAAAATAATTATTTTCGTGCTTCGTAATTTTGGTATAAAGTTTTCAGGGAAAAACAATAAACTATTTTATGTAAGGGAAAACAATTTAAATTATAAAAATCAATTTCTTGCAAATGTATAAAATCAAAAATCATCCTCATTTAAGTTTTCAGCTCGTAAACAATATTACAGGCTGGATTACATTTGTCATCGCCAGCATCACCTATATACTCACAGTGGAACCGACTGCCAGCTTATGGGATTGCGGCGAATTTATCACGACATCTGTGGGTTTACAGGTAGGGCATCCTCCCGGAGCTCCCCTCTTTATGATTATATCCCGCTTATTCGCAATATTCGCACCCAGCCCGGAAAAACAGGCTGTAATGATCAATTACATGTCGGCCTTAGCTTCCGGTTTTACAATTCTTTTCCTTTTCTGGACAATCAGCCATTTAGCCCGGAAACTCATCCTGAAAAAGGGTGAAGAATGTACGTTGGGCCAATTATTAGCCATCATGGGAGCTGCTTTAGTCGGTGCGCTTACTTATACTTATACGGATACATTCTGGTTTTCTGCGGTTGAAGGAGAAGTATACGCCCTTTCTTCCCTATTCACGGCGGTTGTTTTCTGGGCCATACTGAAATGGGAAAATATTGCTTTCGAGCCTTATGCCAACCGTTGGCTGATTTTAATTGCTTACCTGATCGGGCTTTCCATAGGGGTACATCTGTTAAATTTACTGGCTATTCCGGCTATTGTATTTGTATATTATTTCAAAAAATATACCCCTACCCGGGAAGGAATTATTAAAACCGGAATTTTATCCTTTATCATATTGGGATTTGTCAATTTCCTACTCATCCCGGGGGTAGTGAAAATTGCCGGCTGGTTTGAGCTTTTGTTTGTAAACGGCTTAAAACTGCCTTTCAATACAGGAGTCATTATCTATGCTCTCTTATTGATCGGAGGGCTGATATTCGGTATCCGCTATACTTTGAAGAAACAAAAAACTGTTTTAAATACAATCTTCACCTGTTTTATCGTTATGATGATCGGGTATTCTTCCTATGCGATGGTGGTTATCCGCTCCATCAGCAACCCACCGATCGATGAAAACAGTCCTGACAACGTATTTGCCCTTTTGTCCTACCTGAACCGGGATCAATACGGAGAAAATCCCCTGATCTACGGCCAGTATTACAACGCTCCGCTGATCGCAATTGAAGACGGGGCTCCGGTATATTATCAAAACAAGGCAACCGGACAATACGACAAAATACGCCATCAAGCCAAATACAAATACGATAGCCGTTTTTGTACCATATTTCCTCGTATGTACAGTGGACAGCGGCCATATTTCGCCCAGGAATACGAAGCCTGGGGAGGAAAACCCAGCGGACCTGTATATTATGTAAATAACGAACCGATTCAAAGACCCAGTTTTATAAACAATTTAAGGTATTTCTTTTCCTATCAGTTAGGACATATGTACTGGCGGTATTTTATGTGGAATTTTTCCGGTCGCCAGAATGACATCCAGGGATTCGGAGACCTGCGCTACGGAAACTGGATCACAGGCATCAAATTCTTAGACGAATTACGGCTTGGGAACCAATCGGATATACCGGATACATTAAAAGCCGAAAAAGCCTTGAATAAATATTATATGTTGCCGTTCTTATTGGGCTTACTGGGCATGTTTTACCAGTACCGGAAAGGGAAAGGAGGTAAACAAGATTTCTGGGTAGTGATGTTGTTATTTATCATGACCGGCATTGCGATTATTATTTTCCTGAACCAAACGCCCCGGGAACCCCGGGAACGGGACTATGCTTATGCCGGTTCCTTCTACGCTTATACCATTTGGATTGGACTGGGGGCACTGGCATTATGGGAATTTGCAAAAAAATATATGAAACCGGCCGGTGCAGCAGTATTAGTTACAGCGGTCTGCCTGGTAGCCGTCCCCGTCAATATGGCCGCGCAAAACTGGGATGATCACAGCCGGAGCGGCAGATATGCCACAATCGCACATGCAAAGAACTACCTGAATTCCTGTGCTCCTAATGCCATTCTCTTCACTTATGGAGATAATGATACTTTCCCGCTATGGTACGCGCAGGAAGTAGAAGGAGTAAGAAGAGATATCCGAATTGTAAACCTGAGTCTTCTGGCGGGAGGTTGGTATATTGACCAAATAGCCCGTAAAGCGTACGAAGGAGATCCTGTACCGATTTCGCTGACCAACGAACAATACCACGACGGGGTAAGGGACTGGATTTATATACAGGAGCAAATCAAATCGGCTAATATGAAAGATGTAATGTCTTTTGTCGGCAGTGATAATATAAACACCAAACTCAAAACTTCTTCCGGAGAAATACTGGATTACATCCCTACCCGTAATGTATTTTTTACTGTCGATTCCGCTCAGGTGATTGCTAACGGGACGGTGAAAGAAAAAGACGCGGACAAAATCGTCAAACAGTTGAACATCGACCTGAAAGGAAGTGCATTGAATAAATCCCAGCTCATGGTATTAGACATTCTGGCCACCAACAACTGGAAGCGTCCGATATATTTCGGAATTGGCATGGGACCCGAAAGTTATATGGGATTTGAAAAATACTTCCAGTTGGAAGGCGCTGCCTACCGGGTAGTCCCTATCGAAACCAATCCGGAAAACTATTACGATTACGGCAGAATTGATGCTGACATATTGTATGACAATATCATGAATAAATTCGAATGGGGAAATATAAAGGACCCGAAAGTCAATATCGACTATTTTCATGACAATACGATAGCAGTCATGAAATACAGATACACGTTCTTACGTCTGGCAGAAACCTTATTTGAAGAAGGACAGAACGAAAAGGCTATTGCCGTTCTGGACAAGAGTCTGGAAGAAATTCCTTTGTATCAGGTCCCACCCGACAATAGTCTGTTAAATTATGTTCCTCTTTATTACAATTTAGGGCAGACGGAAAAAGCCAATGCTTTAGCGAAAGAACTGGCTATCAATAATTATCAGACGCTGAAATACATTCATTCCCTCTCGCCGGAAGATGCACAGAGGGGAGAAATTTTGCAAGATGAAAAACTCAGTATGAATGTAATCCGTTTCTTATTAGCTTATATTACCCAGGCAGGCCAGACAGAACTGGCGCAGGAAATAAGCAATATGGTGGAAAGCATTTATAATCCGACTGCTATACATCCTTACCGACCCGAAGGTCAAAAAAGTATAGATACCAGCCGGTCGCAATCCTAAAAAATGAACAAAAAGGAGAGGCCGTTAAATAAAAGACGGCCTTCTTCTTTTATTTAATATCAATTAAAATTATGCCATGATTACAACAGATCATATAAAAGAGTTAAAAGAACGTGGTGACGCTCTGAGGAGGTACCTTTGACGTCGACCACAAAAAAATCCAATTAGAAGAAACAGAATTACGCACCCAGGCCCCGGAATTCTGGAACAATCCCAAAGAGGCTGAAAGCGTAATGAAAACGGTACGGGAGCTTAAAAAATGGATCAATGGTTGTGAAGAGGTTTCCCGGGCCGTAGACGACCTGGAAGTTCTTTTTGATTTTGCCAAAGAGGAAGAAGCCACAGAAGAAGAAGTAGAAAAGCAGTACCTCTCGGCCCTCCATCTCATTGAAGACCTGGAGTTAAAAAATATGTTGCGCCAGGAAGCCGATTCGATGAGTTGTGTACTAAAAATCAATTCGGGAGCAGGCGGAACAGAAAGCCAGGACTGGGCTTCCATGTTGATGCGCATGTATATGCGCTGGGCAGAAGCCAATGAATATAAGGTTACGGTCAGTAACTTACAGGAAGGGGACGAAGCGGGTATAAAAACAGTAACCCTGGAAGTAGAAGGAGATTACGCCTATGGTTATCTGAAAGGGGAAAACGGAGTACATCGTCTGGTCAGGGTATCTCCTTTTAATGCCCAAGGGAAACGGATGACTTCTTTTGCCTCTGTATTTGTGACTCCCCTGGTCGACGACAGTATTGAAGTCGAGATCAATCAAGCGGATATCTCCTGGGATACATTCCGTTCCGGAGGGGCCGGGGGGCAAAATGTAAACAAAGTTGAAACCGGAGTGCGGTTGAGATACAATTATAAAGATCCGGACACGGGAGAAACAAAGGAAATCCTCATCGAAAATACAGAAACCCGTTCCCAATTGGACAACCGCCAGAATGCAATGCGCCTTTTACGTTCGATGTTATATGATATGGCCTTGCAGAGGAGATTGGCAGAACAACACAAGATAGAAAGTAACAAAAAGAAAATCGAATGGGGATCTCAGATTCGCAGCTATGTTTTCGACGACCGGCGGGTAAAAGATCACCGGACCAACTATCAAACGTCCAATGTACAAGCTGTAATGGACGGAGAGATCAATGATTTCATCAAGGCATACCTGATGGAATTCGGAGGCAGTGAAAATTAGAAAGTTGAGGACACTGATTACGACGGGTAGCGGAAGGCGGAACACGACTCAAACCGATGAAAAGAACGGACGTTTCAGACGACAATCATTTGTCAATTCTCTGTATTTCTTCTCACGAGTGAGTCGCCGGAAAAGCATTCTATCAGATAAATTATATTAAAAGGAGAGGTTTTACCACTCTCCTTTTATTTCTTTTCGTTTACCAAAATTCCGTTCAATTTATCCCGGGGAATATACACTTGTGCATATCCGCATGAATAGGGACCCAATACATATTGCGGATAAGTGAAACAAATCGATTCAGGGGTAATATTTACAGCTGTAAATCCATTGGTCAAAGTCGGTTTTTCGGTAAAGCATCCCCCTTCATTTTTGAAATTTTCAGCCAACAAGTTATTAATTTCGCGGGCCTGCCTAAAATCCAGCATTTCTTGGGGAGATACGAAAGCATGCTTTTTCATATTATAATTCAGTGCATAAAAATCCGTCATTCCATGGGCACCTCCTGTAAAAGAATAAGCTGACAAACGGATACTGATATAATCCTCATTGGCCAGGAATACGGTATCCCTCACATATAATTCATAAGGGAAAAGAGGACGGTCCATTGTATCTCTCCCGAAAGTGGCAAAAAAGGTATCAGCCTGCACTTTTATATTCTGTTGTAAACTATCGATCAGGGACTGAACTTTTGCATTCACAGCTTCACAGCCTTTCTCTGCTTCAGCATTTGCGGAGGAGAAGTAGGCTTTTTCAACATTAATATTCCATTTTTGTGTCTGATCGACATATTTATCTGTTTGGGTGTCAATTTTAACCTGTTGTTTACAACCTCCCAGAAGGCCCAGCAACCCGAATAGTATACAATAAATTGTTTTCATAATTTCTTTTTTAAAAAGGTTATACGTACCTTTTTCTGAAAAGTTTATTTCTGACACATATTTACAAAATACCGATGAAAAGATGAATCTTCCGTCAATTCCGGATGAAAAGAAGTAACCAGCATATTCTGCTGACGGGCAGCAACAATATTCCCATCCAGAAGACACATTACGTTTACCCCTTCCCCGACTTTTTCAATATAGGGGGCCCGTATAAAGACAAGAGGGATTGGGTTTTCGCTGAGCCCGGGAATAACTACCTGCGTATCAAAGCTATCAATTTGTGTCCCGTAAGCATTTCTTCTTACAGCTATATCCATAACGGCCAGGTGGGTTACCGAATCATTTACCAGCTCTTTTGCCAATAAAATCATCCCTGCACAAGTTCCCCATACGGGAAACCCGGCTTCAATTTTTTTACGCAAAGGTTCCATCATTCCCGTACGTATCAACAACTTACCAATCGTTGTACTTTCTCCTCCCGGTAAAATTAACCCATTCAGGTCCTCCAATTGTTCTATATAACGTACATCTACGGCTTCCTGCCCGAGCTTATGTATATGCTGTTCGTGTTCTAAAAAAGCTCCCTGAAATCCTAATATACCAATTTTCATATTCAAAATCCTGTCATTAAAAAAAGAGTGCCGAAGCACTCTTTTTTACCATCCTCTTTCAGCGTATTTATCTTCAAGTGTTTTTATTTCCAAACCCGACATAGCTTCTCCCAAGTTTTCGGAAAGTTCAGCCAGTTTCACCGGATCATTAAAATACGTAACCGCCTGTACAATAGCCCTCGCTCTCTTCTCCGGATCACCTGATTTGAAAATACCGGACCCTACAAATACTCCTTCAGATCCCAATTGCATCATTAAAGCAGCATCTGCAGGAGTAGCTATACCACCAGCAGCAAAATTAACGACAGGCAATTTTCCATTTTCATGGACATACTTTATCAACTCATAAGGTGCTCCGAATTCTTTTGCCAGACTCATCAGTTCTTCTGCCGGAGCATTTTTTACCCTCCGCATTTCATCCGTAATCTGACGCATGTGGGTTACAGCCTCTACGACATTTCCCGTACCGGCTTCACCTTTCGTACGGATCATAGCAGCCCCTTCTCCAATACGTCTCAATGCTTCTCCCAGATTTCTGGCACCGCAGACAAAAGGTACTTTAAAAGCCGTTTTCTCTACGTGATAAAGCTCATCAGCAGGAGTCAAAACTTCACTCTCATCGATAAAATCGATACCAATCGCTTCCAATATCTGAGCTTCTACAAAATGTCCGATTCTTACTTTAGCCATCACCGGAATAGAAACCGCTTTCTGTATTTCTTTAATCATTTGTGGATCTGACATTCTGGCTACGCCTCCATCCCGGCGAATATCAGCCGGAACCCGTTCCAGAGCCATTACAGCACATGCCCCTGCCGCTTCGGCAATTTTTGCCTGTTCTGCATTTGTAACATCCATAATCACCCCTCCTTTTAACATCTGAGCGAGGTTTTTGTTCAATTCATACTTTCCCATGAGGTTATATTTTAATAAAATTAATATATAAACAGTAGCAAAGTCCGTCAATCATAAATAACAGACTTTCCTTTAAAATCAAATGCTCATCTGCCCTTTAAAATCAATCTAAACCTATTCTACGAAATTTTTACCCCGCTCTGATTTTAGCCCGGAACAGTTTTAAGATCAAAATACTTTGCTCTTTTTTACTTACACATTGTAAGATAAAAGTACTTAAATCCCAAAAATTGTTCACAAAGATATGAATTTACTTTAAGAAAAAAGAGAAAAGAAAGAAAAGTACGAAGTAAAGTGAAAAGAATTTATTAACAAAAAAAGGGGTTCTTATATTATTACTGTTCCCCAGCTACTTCCAGTAACCGGGGGAACAATATGAGCTTAACAGGAGAATTTATTTAAAATATTTTCTCCCCTCACGAATTCAATTTAACCTACGGGCTCCATCGCTGATTTTTACCGGATATATCTTCGGTTCCTTCCCGAATTTTTCCTTAAACTTAGCAATAGCCGTTTCGATAAAATGATCGTATTTGTCTTCGGGCACCAGGTTGATGGTACATCCTCCAAATCCGCCACCCATAATACGGGAACCAGTAACCCCGCATTCTTTGGCAACATCGTTCAGGAAATCCAATTCTACCGTACTCACTTCATACAATTTACTCATCCCCTGATGAGTAGCATATACATTTTTCCCCACTGTTTCGTAATCTCCTTCTTTCAAAGCTTCACAAGTGTCTACCAAACGCTGATTTTCCTGAATAGCATAAGTCGCACGCATATAATCTTCCTCGCTGATTTTGGTTTTCACCTCTTCCAGCATTTGCAGATCAGCATCTCCCAATAGTTTTACATGAGGATGATTTACGGCAATGGCTGCCGCTGCCCTTTCACAGGATTGACGGCGCTTATTGTAAGGAGAATCAACCAACTCGTGTTTTGTAACAGAATCAACCAGAACAACCTTATAACCCTTCGGATTAAAAGGCACATATTCATATTCCATGGTACTGCAGTCCAAGCGGATTAAATTTCCTTCTTTTCCGAAAATTGAAGCAAACTGGTCCATAATCCCACAATTTACACCACAATAATTATGCTCTGTCTTCTGCCCAATCAATACGAGTTCTTTTTTATCGAAACTGCAGTTGAATAATTCATTCAGCGCAAAACCGAAGGTACTTTCCAAAGCGGCAGAAGAAGAAAGCCCTGCTCCCAGAGGGACATCTCCTGAAAATACCGTATCAAAACCTCCCAGTCTCGCTCCCCTTTTCTGCATTTCGCGGCATACGCCAAAAATATAATGGGCCCAGGAAGCTGCCGGTTTATCTTCTTCGTTTAATCCGAATTCAGCATAGTCTTGTAAATCCAAAGCATAGGCCCTGACTTTATCGGTACCATTCGGTTTGATCTCAGCTAAAATTCCCTTATCGATAGCCCCAGGAAGCACACAGCCTCCGTTATAATCGGTATGTTCTCCAATCAGGTTAATCCGTCCCGGAGAAAAATATAACAAACCTTCTGTATTGAATTTTTCTTTAAATGTCTTTCTTACTGCTGCTGTGTCCATAATTTTATTTTTTCTTTAGTGTTATCAAATTTTATCATTCTACCGGAATATCCTTGTTTACATTCTTCGAACCGATTAATGCATAATACAACAGATATACCAAAGCCCCGAATATTACCCAATAACTGGTCATATAAGAAGTTTTGTCGGCAACGAACCCTTGTAGCAAAGGCAATAATCCGCCTCCACATACCATTACCATGAAAATACCAGAAGCCGCTTCCGTAAATTTACCCAAGCCTTCTACTGCCAGGTTAAAAATACCACCCCACATCACAGAGGTACATAAACCGCATAATACCAGAAACATAATACTCATCGGAATTTCTGCCATGCCAAAAGAAATATCTGCCTGGAATACCGGCATTTTTACGGTATAGGAGATCGGAATAAAGATGGCAATCAATGTCAAAACAATTCCTAAAATTGAAACAAAAGTAAGCATCGCCTTACTGGAAACCTTCGCACCAATGGAAGCCCCAATCAAACGGCCTACCAGCATCAGGAACCAATAGGTACCCACTACAGATCCGGCTGTCGTCGTATTTATACCCAAACCACCTTCTGCCGCACTACCTGTCATAAAAGGATTTATAAACATCTGAATACCCACTTCCACACCTACGTACAAAAAGATAGCTATCGCTCCCAAAACGAAGTGCCGAAAAGATAAAGCACTGTGTTCGCTCTTCTTTGCCACTTTTTCTCCAACCATCTGCCGGGGTTCCGGAATTTTCACCATTGAAAGTACAATGAAAGCTAAAGCAAAAATCCCCATAGCCAGGAATAAGGCCGGATTCGCATCCTGAATTGTAGCCTTCTCTACATTACTGCCGATCAGATATCCTACCAATACAGGTACAATAGTGGCATTCAAAGAATTAAAAGATCCTCCGACCTGTATCAACTGGTTTCCTTTATTTCCACCACCTCCCAATGTATTCAACATCGGATTGACAACCGTATTCAACATACACATGGAAAAACCGGCAACAAAAGCTCCGATCAGGTAAATAACAAAACTTCCGGCAATTCCTGAAACATATTGAATCCCAACACCGACAAAACCTACTACAATAGCAGCCAATGCTGTCTTTTTGTAACCGATTCTCTGCAACAGGATTCCGGCCGGAATTCCCATAAAAGCATAAGCGATAAAATTTGCCGCATAACCCAATGATGCCATAAAATTAGAAGCACCAAACTGGCTTTTAACAATTACGCCCATCGGATTCTGTAAACCCGTTACAAAAGAGATCATACCAAAGAGTAAGATCATCATCAAAATAGGCAAGGTGTAATTTTTCTTCTCTTGAATCATGATTTTTAATTTAGATATTAATGATATTATTTTTCCACACCGAATTTATAAATGCACTTTTGAGTATATATTTCACCCGGGCGTAACACGACCGACGGGAAATGAGGCTTATTCGGACTATCGGGGAAATGCTGTGTTTCCAAACAAATGGCACTCCGTTCCGGATAAGTAGCCCCATATTTCCCTTCAAAACCTCCCAGCCAATTGCCTGTATAAAGTTGAACACCCGGCTCAGTTGTATAGACTTCCAGCGTACGTCCGCTCTTCGGATCGACGACTTTGGCAGCAAAAGAAAGCTCTCGGGCTTCTCTTTTATTCAAAACATAACAATGATCATAACCTTTTCCAAAAACCAATTGCTCAAAAGGTTCCTCTATACGTTCCCCGATTACATGCGGTGTACGGAAATCCATAGGGGTCCCGGCTACTGCAGCAATTTCTCCCGTAGGAATGGAAACCTTATCCATAGGCGTATAATAATCAGCATTAATGGTCAACAGTTGATCGCAGATTGCAGGGGTCGGGTTCGCATTACCTGCTAAATTAAAAAAAGAATGCTGGGTCAGGTTGATTATCGTTTTTTTATCCGTCATAGCCTGATAGGAGATCTCTAAAGCATTGTCGTTACTCAGGTGATAAATCACTTCTACCGACAAATTTCCGGGAAATCCTTCTTCTCCGTCCACCGATAAATAATTCAACTTTAACGTTTGCGCATTCAGTTGTTCTGCATCCCAAACGACTGCGTTGAAACCGTTCAACCCACCGTGGAGTGTATTCGGACCATTATTGACGGCCAAAGTATACTCCCTTCCCTCTAAAGTAAATTTTCCATTAGCAATCCGGTTCCCGTAGCGGCCCACCAAAGACCCCAAATAAGGCTCAGGGGTCTGCCGGTAATCCTGTAAACTGCCATGCCCTAATACAACATCGGCATATTCGCCATTTTTATCCGGAACCATTACCGCTACGACAAAACCGCCGTAATTCGTTACAGCGATCTCTACTCCATTTTTATTTTTTAAAATGAACAAGTGAGTAACTTTACCGTTCACTTCCGCCTGAAAAGCTTTGGGATCCAACTTTATCAAGCCATCCGACAAAGAATTGTTGTGTGTCATTATCTCAAATTTTAAATAGTATCCATTTCCCGACATATATGTATCCCTTGTGTCGTGCAGCATAATCTCCTTTCCCTCCTTTTAACCGACGACACAATGTATATTTCTTAACACATTTACATATCCTTGCAAAAATAATCCGTTTTTAAAGAATAACAAATAAAAAAGAAACCTTTCGACCTCTTTAAATCAATATTATTCCATAAATCTCTCTTTTTCTCAAAAGCATAGTGGCAATAAACGGCAAAGACTGATAGGCGGCAATGGTAGCAATTATAAACGCGGTAATAACCTCCGGGCCGGCCCCGGTGCCTCCTCCGGCAGAAAATTCTAATAAATTTTATATACAGGACGTAAGAGTATTAATAGCCTATTACTGCATAAGGTGCATATCAAAGGAAGCAACTATCTAAATCTCTTTCGATACCTGGACGGAGATATCCCCATACAGCTGGTGAACACCCGCACAAAATGGGGCAAATCGTTGAACCCGACCATATAGCATATTTCCGACACCTGTTTCTGCGAATGTTTCAGCAGTCCGCAAGCGGTGTTCAACCGATACCCGGTGACGAACTGCGAAAAGGTCATTCCCTTGCACCGCTTGAAATAAGAGCAGAACGCTGAACGGTTCATGCCCACTTCAGCAGCAATGTCGTCTAAAGGGATGGTATGGACGTAATGCGCCATAACGTATGCGCAGATCTGCTGCATACGCCTCACATCCCGCTCGATACGTACCGGCTTGCCGGCAAAAGTATGGTCCGATGAAGTAAAAATAATGGGCAGCAAGCGAAACATCGCGCTCAAGCGGCCCAATTCGTCCATGCCGTTCATTTCAGATAGTATTTTACGAATAATACGGGAACTTTCCGGCCCGAATTTCAGCGCATCGGCCGGGAACAGGATACCAGCCAATCGGTTCCGCAATTCGGGAAATACCTCCATGCACCGTTCCACCAGCGAATGACTGAAAGCCACCATCAGATAACGGATACACCCGTCGGTATCCGCCGAATCCGGTGCATACTCCCAGCGGTGGAACATGGAGGGAGGTATCAATGCTACATCGCCTGCCGCAAAAGGCTGTAACGTATCGCCCGCCATCCGGTTTCCGCATCCGTGTACGACATAATACAATTCCCACGCCTCGTGTCTGTGCAGTTTTGCTTCAATGGCGGTTCCGACCCGTTGGTCTATATAGAAAAACGAATGATTCTCCACTTCAGGTAATTCATAAGGAATAGCAGTGTCTTCCATAAAAAAAGCTCAATTTATTGAATTGCAAATATACGACAAATATATAAGACAATAACACAAATGCACAACAACAACAGGGTGTAACTTTGTAACTGAAAACCAGAAGTATAACTTAAAAACGTATTGTTATGGATTTCTATGAAGTATTAGAGAAAAGAAGAACCATCCGTGATTTTTCCGATAAGGAAGTCCCGGACGAAGTGTTGGAAAAGATTTTGTCCGCTGCTTTCAAAGCTCCGACCAACGACCATTTGCGCCAGTTTGAGTTCATTGTGGTAAGAGGAAAGGAAAATATCTCACCCATCATCTCACCCGTGGCGGGAAATACCAAAAATATTCAGCAGGCAGGGCTTGAAGCTGCTGCAAATGAAATGGACAAGGACGAACACGCCATGTTCGTCAGCGCCCTACCCAAACAACAACGGATGCTCCTCCAGAGCAACTGTCTTGTCCTGCCGTTTTTCCGGCAAAAGGATTACCCGCTATGCAAACCGGCAGATCAAAGTTCACTGAACTATTTTGCTTCCGCATGGGCTGCGGTTGAGAATATGTTACTGGCAGCGACAGCGGAGGGGCTGGCATGTGCGTTCCGCATCCCCATAGGTAACGAACCGGGACACGTAAAGCAGCTCGTCCATGCGCCCGAAGAATACGAATTCACCTGCTTCCTCGCCATCGGTTACCCGGCTGAAAATGCACACATCTGCAAGCAAAAAGAGATTCGGACAGAGGATAGAATTCATAAGAATGTTTGGTAGTTATGGTAAAAATAGGAACGTCAGCCACCCCGATTTCTCCGACGAGATTCGGGAAAAATTCAATCTGTATAAGCAAGACGACGATAAAAAAGAAATAAACCGACAATGTGAATAATAATGCGGACGGGTTCCCCCCGTCCGCATTTTCTGTAATTTATAATTCCTGTTTTTGCAACCTCCGAAAAAAGCGTAACAATCGCACAGAGGTGTTGGGAATACATGCAAAACGTGACAAGCCAGAACAATTGTACTTTTGTCAAAACATAAACCTTCTTATTTCAAAGTCATATTTTATGGCTTATCTTCCATAACTTATTTCTATCCGGCAATTTTTGCGAAAAAAATGATTTATTTTCCCCCTGGGATCTTAAAATAAAAAGCAATAAATATTTAAAAATTACAAATATGTTTTCAACCGTTTTACACAACGGGCTTCTTTCAATTTTCGGATAGCTTTTGATTTTACCTGCCGTACCCGTTCGCTTGTCAGAGCTAATTTCGCTCCGATTTCTTCCAAAGACATTGCAATATAACCGTTTAATCCATAATACATGCTGACTATGGTTGCCTCTCTTTCAGTCAGTACAGATAAAGAACGCTCAATGTCTTTTTTCAAAGAATCATGATTTAGCCCAGCTTCCGGTGCAGCCATGACATTTTCGGCAGGGATGTAAATATCGTACAAATTAATGGATTCCTCTCCCGACGCCAATGGAGCATCCATTGAAATCGGTTTATTCGCAATCTTCATATTTTCCTTCACATCCTCCGGGGAAATATCCATTTTTTCAGCAATTTCTTCTGCCGTAGGTTCCCGCTGATATTCCTGCTCCAATAAAGTATAATATTTATTTACTTTATTTATCGTACTGATTTTATTTAAAGGTAAACGAATCAGACGGGCATTCTCAGCAATAGCCTGTAATATCGACTGACGAATCCACCACACGGCATAAGAAATAAATTTAAACCCTTTAGTTTCATCAAAACATTCAGCAGCTTTAATCAGCCCCAAATTTCCCTCATTTATCAGGTCCCCTAAAGTTAAACCATGATTCTGATACTGTTTTGCTACAGATACGACGAAACGTAAATTACTCAATACTAATCGTTCCCGAGCTTCACGGCTTCCTTTTTTGATCTGCTTGGCCAAACGTGCCTCTTCATCCGGATTCAACACATGAATCTTCCCAATCTCTTGTAAATATTTTTCTATAGCATAAGATTCACGTCCTGTTATCTGCTTCGTTATTTTAAGTTGTCTCATAGCTGTACATTCTGTTTAATTAATAAATTTACTCACGAGAAACAGAATTACTGTCCGGGATATCAATAATCACGGTGTATACGAAAAAAGAAGTAAAAAGTTTCAAAAAAATGATTGCAAAAAAACCATCAGGATCCAATCGGAGAAATTTAGTCCTGAAAAAAAGTTTCTTTTCTTTGGAGTAATTAAAAAATTCCATACTTTTGCAATCCAAAGTTTGAAAATAATATCCAAAAAATAAGTGCAATGAAACGTACATTTCAACCATCCAACAGAAAGAAAAGAAACAAACATGGTTTCAGAGAGAGAATGTCTACGGCAGGCGGCAGAGCTGTTTTAGCCAAAAGAAGAGCTAAAGGAAGAAAAAAATTAACGATTTCCGATGAACACAGACATAAGGCATAATCCTTATGAAAGAATATAAAGCTGTCTCCGGACAGCTTTTTTTCTCTATACGAACGGCTCTCCTTTCTTTCCTTATTGGTTCAGCGTCCGGTAACTTATAGTAGCAAGGACGAATCAGGCAAACGAAAATTTGCCTAAACTTTCCTGAAATAAAACGGGGAAAAGATAAAAAATCAAAATAATTAAAGAAACGGCTCACTCTTAAAAAGGTTTCTCGTATTTTACCAGAATCAAAAAGTATGCTATTTTTATTACCACATAAATAATTTAATTTTGTGGTACGAACTTTTAGAGAAAGGGATGGATAAAAAACTAGAAAAAAAATGGGAAAATATCAGCGAGTTGCTGTCACAAGTAGGATCGAATTTAAATATTCTGGAAGAAGAAGTCGATATTAAAGTCCAAAAAGAATATTTTAATCTGGCAAAAATGTTATCTACAAATGCCAGTAAATATCAAATACTCTGTACACAATACCTGGAGCAAATAAATGACTTATACGACGAGACTTTACCGTTGGATAAGAAAAAGGAAATGCTGGTGATACTGGCTACTCTCGACGACGTTTCCGTATACCGGGCTATCGAATCCTTCTCCAAGTCAGACGGCCCTTTACAAAAATGGGCAATCATCGCCTTACAGCAATCCCGTATGTTAATACAATCCGGACTGTTGGATGATCCGGGCATTTTTATCTCGACAGGTCTGGGAGGACAAGGTTCCCTATTGCGTTATTTCTGTGTTTTCCTCCATCGTACAGACGAAAAATTAGAAGAGTTCCAGCAAAGGATTGTCCGGGATGAAATTGAGACAGCCCTCTCACCACTCAAAGGAATAATCGAACAAATTGATTTCTTTGAAAGTTACTCTACCTCCATACTTCTACTGCCTTTGAACACCGACTTGAAAAAAACCTTTGAAACGATCATTAATGAATGTAACCTGTACGGAAATTTTTTACACGAAAATATGATCATTACCAACGTAAAAAAATTGTCCGAACAAGAAATCCTGACGATATTACATAAAAAAGATTAATTGACTTTTCCTTCCTCTACGCGCTTAGCCATAACAAATCTCCGGAATTATCCCCTTCCTTTTCGCACTCCTGTTCTATTTTAGTTCTGCTTTTCCACCACACTTATTATTAAATTTCGTAAATTTGAGATTAGGAAACTCTTACAGCAGATCAGGACAGAAAGAGGCAAACGGCGTAGTAAATTTTTTAGTTTTCTGTTCTCATTTAAAAAGTCGTGGCTGTATACAATAATCCGGGAATCTGTATTCCCCTTTAATAAAAATATTCGTATTTAGTATTTCTTTCCCAAGACTCCGGTCCTGTGCGCTCAAAGACATTTGTACAAAGGCAAATGTATCCGTTCTCCCTCAGTTTTAAGCTGAAAATTGAATTGAGTTATTTTACCGTTGATAAATCTGCAATCCGATGAAAGCTTTTTTATTCTCCTTACTTTGTCTCTTCTGCCCCCTGTTATCACTTCTTGCCCAGGATTTATCAGATATAGAAAAATTACTGGAATCGAACGATATTCTCCGTTCAGAAGACGGATACGAAGAAATGGTTTATACCCTGGTACAACTCCGGAACGGCCCTTTAAACCTCAATACGGCCAGTTTTGATTCTTTGAAAATGTTGTTTTTTCTTTCAGACAGCCAAATCGACCGTATTCTCCGTTTCCGCAAAAAATACGGGGTATTTCTTTCCCCAAACGAATTATTACTGGTAGGAGGTATCGGGAAAAAAGACCTGGAAAACATTTCTCCTTTTATTTCCCTGGGAGAAGCAACCGTCAGAAAGCGTTTACAAGCCATCCGGCAAAACACCTCCCAGGAAATACTGGCTAAAATCCATTCAACCTTTCCCTTTCAGGAAGGTTACAAATCATATCCCCCCTCTGCATTTAAAAGTGAAACCCAATACGTAAAAAAACAAGCGTCTCGTTTCAGAGGTATCCCGTGGGGAACACTTGTAAAATATAAAATCAGAACAGGAGATCACTGGCAAGCCGGACTGACTCTGGAAAACGATCCGGGAGAAGCTTATTTCACCAGATATCAAAAGGCAGGATTCGACTTTCTTTCAGCCCATATCTGTGTTACAACCTCCCATTTTTTTCGAAAAATTATTCTGGGAGATTACCGGATCCAATGGGGACAAGGACTTACCGCCTGGAGCGGATTTTCTTCCGGGAAATCGTCCATCGCCCTGGGAAATGAAAAATCCGGAAAAGGTGTTATTCCTTACACTTCTACAGACGAAAACAATTTTTTAAGGGGAATCGCCTGCTCCCTGCAACCATTGCAATCACTTCAAACAGATTTATTTTTTTCGTTAAAAAAAACAGATGGAAATATTGCCGACTTAAGCCATACCGAAAATGAAGATATACTGACCGCATCTCTGTATGAATCCGGCTACCACAGAAACCTCACCGAAAATAAAAAAAAACATCAACTAAAAGAATGGACTACCGGTCTGTCCCTTCACTGGAATAATATTGCCTTCCGTACGGGAGTGAACGTCCTGTATTATAATTTTCAACCTCCCTTCACGAGAGGGAAACAAGTCTATCAGCAATTTAACGATAAGGGGAAAAACCGCTTTTTAGCCAGCATAGATTATAAAACAAACTTCAGAAATATCTATTTCTTCGGAGAAACAGCCTTTTCTGACCAACAGGCATGGGCAACTGTAAACGGATTGCGTTTCAATCTGTACAGGAATGCTTCAATGTGTGTGATATACAGACGTTATGACAAAAATTACACCTCCCGTTATGCGCAAGGATTCGGAGAATATTCCACTACTTCTAACGAAGAAGGCTTCTATGCCGGTCTGGACATTTCACCCCTTAAAAATCTGAAAATCAATACTTATTTCGATTGGTTCCGCTATTTTAGTCCTCGCTATAATGCCTATGTTCCGGATGAGGGACAGGAATTCTTATTCGACTTAAATTATATACATTCCGACTTTGAACATTCTTTCCGTTTCAAAACGGAGCGGAAACCCGAAAATTTAAAATATACCGGAATCTATACCGTTTTAAGAATAAAAAATGAAATCCGGTATCAGCTGGTTTACAGGCCTCGCAAAAAACTCGAATTGCAGACACGAATCGATTTAACTTTTTACCACAAGGCTTCTTCCCGGGAAAAAGGTTATCTGGTCCATCAGGACATTACTTTTACTTCCGGAAAAGAGAAATTTAAATCCCAGTTCCGCCTAGCTTATTTTGATACCGAATCGTATAACAGCCGTATTTACAGTTATGAAAATAATGTACTCTATGGTTATTCTTTCCCTGCTTACTACGGAAGGGGATTCCGCACTTATCTGAATCTGAACTGGAAACCCCATCGGATGCTGACAGTTTATTTAAAAACCGGATTTACTTATTATCCGGATTGGGATACAATCAGCTCATCCGTAACCCGGGTGGAAGATAATAAACTGTTTGACCTGGCAATGCAGATCCGTATCCATCTGTGATCTTCAAAAGGATAAATTTTCCGATAAACAGACGCCTCCTGCACATTCGTCGGAAAAACCGCCGTGCTGACGGATAAACCTCAAGTTCTCCTTTCAGCACAGCGGTTATCAATTTCTGTGAGGAAGTATTAAAAAGACTGCTTTCGCCCCTCCCTTCAGCGGTTCAAAATCAATTGGTCTTAAAAGCATACTCCACCTGAGCCAATTCTTTATTCGCATCTACAATTTTCTTTTTCAGCGATTCCTTGTAAGAAAGGATTTTTTCTTTCAATTTTCCATCTTCCACCGCTAAGATCTGTGCAGCTAAAATACCAGCATTCATAGCTCCGTTGATAGCAACTGTAGCAACAGGGATACCCGGAGGCATCTGAACAATAGCTAATAGCGCATCCATACCTTCTATGGAAGATTTTATCGGCACACCGATAACAGGAAGCGGAGTCATCGCTGCAATGACTCCCGGCAAATGAGCTGCCATTCCGGCTCCCGCAATAATTACCTGAATCCCTCTTTTCGCAGCATTTTTGGCAAAATTTTCTACCTCTGCAGGGGTTCTGTGAGCAGATAGGGCATTCATTTCAAAAGGAATACAAAAACTGTTCAAAACTTCGGCCGCCTTTTCCATTACCGGCAAATCCGAAGTACTTCCCATAATAATACTAACTTTTGGTGTCATTATTCTCAGATTTTAAATATGATCTTTTTACGTTTCTCTGCCTTTCATCCTCTTCCCTATCCTGATAGTAACCTTCTGCCTTATTTTCAGGACATGTTTCACTCCCTTCCGTCAAAGACAAGAGTAAAGCGGTAATTCCGTGCTTCACAACAATGTAAACGTTATTTCTGATCTTTCTGCCGAAATATACCGTAAAAACATTACTTTTGCACAAAGTAAATAAAAAAAAACAAATCTAAGGTTCCAACAAGAGATAAACAGCATACAGCGATGAAAAAAGTAAAATTACACGACAAAGAATTTGAACTGCTCATTGATGCGGCAACAATCGATCAGGCCATTGCTAAAGTTGCAGATAAAATAAACAGTGATCTGAAAGATACACAACCGTTGTTTCTCAGTATACTGAACGGTTCGTTTATGTTTACTTCCGACCTTTTAAAACAAATTACTGTACCGGGAACCGAAATTTGTTTTATGAAAATTGCTTCCTATGCAGGAACTTCATCTACAGGGAAAATTAAAGAATTGATCGGGTGTAATGTAAATCTGGCTGGCCGGACGATTGTCATACTGGAAGATATGATCGATTCCGGCAGGTCTATGACTTACTTAATCGAATATCTTCAAGAAAAAAGGCCGAAGGCCATTAAAATAGCCACCATGTTTTATAAACCGAAAGCCCTGACCTACGATATAAAAGTGGATTATTGTGCCCTGGAACTTGAAAACGATTTTGTCGTAGGAAGAGGTCTGGATTATGACGGTCTGGGACGCAATTATCCGGATTTATACATTTTAAGTAATCCGGAATAAAACCGGCGCAAAAAACAAAAAACTTTACCGCATCATTTAAATAAAAATTGAATTTTATGGCTTCAACAAACTTCATTGACTATGTAAAAATATTCTGCCGCAGTGGCGCTGGTGGTAAAGGTTCTGCCCATCTGCACCGGGATAAGATGACAGCCAAAGGAGGTCCAGACGGAGGGGACGGAGGAAGAGGAGGCCATGTTATTCTCAGAGGGAACCGGAATTACTGGACCTTAATCCACCTCAAATACCAGCGCCATGTGTTTGCCGGAGACGGGGAAGGAGGCAGCGAATCCCGTTGCAGCGGTGCCGACGGGGAAGATAAAATCATCGATGTCCCTCTGGGAACGGTTGCCCGGGATGCTGATACGGGAGAAATAATAAGCGAGATCACAGAAGACAATAGCGAAAAAATCCTGGTTAAAGGAGGACGCGGAGGTTTAGGGAACTGGAATTTCAAATCCGCGACCAATCAGACCCCCCGCTATGCCCAACCGGGAGAACCCCGCATAGAACGCACCGTCATCCTGGAATTAAAAGTGCTGGCAGATGTGGGATTAGTTGGTTTCCCCAACGCAGGCAAATCTACTTTACTCTCTGTCGTATCTGCAGCCAAACCGGAGATTGCCAATTATCCTTTTACCACTTTAGTACCCAACCTGGGTATCGTTAGTTACCGTGAGAACCAGTCTTTTGTCATGGCCGATATACCCGGGATCATTGAGGGAGCCCACCTTGGCAAAGGGTTGGGTATACGCTTTCTGCGCCATATTGAACGCAATTCTGTACTTTTATTTATGATTCCGGTAGACTCCCCGGATATCCATCAGGAATACAAAATTCTATTGAACGAATTGAAGGAATACAATCCGGAATTACTGGATAAAAAAAGAGTGCTGGCTATTACGAAATGCGATTGCGCCGATGCCGAATTAATGGCGGAAATGGAATCGGATTTACCGGATCTGCCTTACGTTTTTATTTCTTCCGTTACCGGAGAAGGTATTACTGCACTGAAAGATGCTTTGTGGAAAATACTAAATGCTTAGGTTCCGAACTCCCAATCGGTCATTCGGAACCTGTACAAGATTATTTATGTCTGTTTCTCAAAACGGCAATCACATCTTCCAGCCCATATCCTTTTGCAATCAGCAGAACCAGATAGTGATACATCAGATCAGCCGCCTCATTTAAAAATAAAATTTCATTGTCATCCTTTGCTTCAATCACCAACTCCACCGCTTCCTCCCCTACTTTCTGTGCCACTTTATTTATCCCATATGAGATTAAACGGGCCGTATAGGATTCTTCCGGAGAATTATCTTTCCTCTTCTTCAGATATTCCTGCAGATAAAAAAGAAAATCCGGATGCTCATTCGTCTCTCCCCAACAAGTATCTTCCCCGGTATGACAAACAGGACCAGCAGGTTCCACCTTCAGTAGTAATGAATCGTTATCACAATCGGATAAAATTTCCTTCAAGTATAAAAAATGACCGCTTTCTTCTCCCTTAGTCCACAAACACTGTCGCGAACGGCTGTAAAAACATACTTTTCCGCATGCCAGGGTTTTCTCTAAAGATTCCCTATTCATATAGGCCTGCATCAATACCCTTCCCGTTTCTGAATCCTGTATAATAGCCGGAATTAATCCCTTTTCGTCAAATTTCAATATCTCTGTTTTCATGTATTTATCATTTTAGTCCACCTGAAACTTTTTTACCTTTATTAATTCTTTTAATGATACTGTCGATACCATACTTTCATATCCTCTTATATTCATAGCGTTATCTGACAATTATTCCTTTTCTCTTCAAATAATCTTTTACTTCTTTAATCCCAATTTCCCCGTAATGAAAAATACCAGCAGCAAGGGCTGCATCAGCTTTTCCATATTGAAAAACACGGTAAAAATCTTCCACCCGGCCAGCTCCGCCAGAAGCAATCACCGGAATTCCGGCCTTCTCTCCTATCTTTGCCAAAGCTTCACAAGCGAAACCTTTATGCGTACCATCATGGTTCATGGAAGTAAAAAGGAGCTCCCCTCCTCCCCTTTCCTCTGCTTCCAGTGCCCAGGAAAAAAGCTCCCTGGACGTCCGTACTCTTCCGCCCCTGCTGTAAACATTCCACCTGCCTCCCTCCTCCCTTGCGTCTATCGCCACTACAATACACTGTTTTCCAAACGAATAAGCCAAACGATCAATCAAATCCGGATCAGCTAATACCGAAGAGTTAACTGATATTTTATCTGCCCCTTTTTTCAGCAAGGCTTCCACATCTTTTTCGGACGTAATTCCTCCTCCTACCGTAAAAGGAATAGTAATCTCTCGACCCACTTTCTCTACCCAGTCCAACATCGTCTTTCTCCTATCGTTACTGGCCGTAATATCCAAAAAAACCAATTCATCTGCCCCTTCTTCCGAATATTTTTTACCCAATTCCACCACATCTCCGGCATCTCTTAAATCCAAAAAATGTACTCCTTTTACTGTTCTGCCATTCATAACATCCAAACAGGGAATAATACGCTTCGCTAACATATAACACTTTTTTAACCGGTTTTGCTTTAAAAATTACGCTCTCTTTCCTCCTGTTTAAAACCGGCAGGAAAGATCTGAAAAAGTGATTTTATTCTCATAAATAGCTTTTCCAATGACTGCTCCATAGAGTTCCAACTGAGCCAAATGCCTTAAATCCTCTACCCCAGAGACCCCTCCGGAAGCAATCAGATTCAAAAAAGGATATCGCCTTTGTAAGTCCGCATATAAAGTAAGGGCAGCTCCCCTTAACATCCCATCTCTGGCAATATCGGTACACATCAGGTATTTTATCTGTTCTTTGTATCTATCCACCAGCTGAAAAATAGTTGTATCCGTCACTTTCTTCCAGCCTTGAATACATACTTTGGTATTCCAGATATCCGCACCGATAATAATGCTATCCTTACCGTATAAACGGATCCATTCCGACACTTTCTCTACGTCAGTCTGCGCCATACTTCCTATACAAACGAAAGCCGCTCCGGCATCAAACACTTTTTTAAGGTCTTCATCCGATTTTATTCCTCCTCCGAAATCAACAGCCAAACCCGTTTTTTTACAGATTTGTTCCAAAATCCGGATATTGACCACCCGGGTAGATTTAGCTCCGTCCAGATCCACCAAATGCAAACGCTTTATTCCCAAAGCCTCAAATTTCTTAGCGATTTCCAGCGGCGCTTCCGGATATATCTTACATTGGCTGTAATTTCCCTGCATCAAACGGACACATTTTCCATCGATAATATCTATTGCCGGTATAATTTCCATATTTCTACTCCTATTATTGGTTTATAAAATTCCTCAATATTTTCTCTCCGGCCCGGGAGGACTTTTCCGGATGAAACTGACAACCATAAAAATTGTTTCTGGCAACAGCTGCTGAAAAGCTTTCTCCGTAATCACAACGGGCAATACAATATTCATTTTCGGGAACAGCATAAGAATGTACAAAATACATCCGTTCTCCCTCAGCTATATCCTCAAATAAAGCCGTTTTCAACCCTTCTATTGTATTCCACCCCATATGCGGTACTTTCTCAATCCCACTGAATTTCTTTACTCTAACCGGAAAAATTCCTAAACCCGGCGTATCTTCCTCTTCTGTATAGCTACACATCAATTGCATTCCCAAACAGATTCCTAAAACGGGCATTTCCAATTGAGGGAGCAGTATATCAAGTCCGTTTCCGCGTATTTTTTCCATAGCAGCAGAAGCTTGCCCCACACCTGGAAAAATAACCCGGTCTGCAGTCCGGATCACTGCAGCCGCTGTGCTGACTACCGTTTCATATCCCAGTCTGCGTATAGCCGACTGAACAGAGTATACATTTCCTGCTCCGTAATCGATTATGACAATTTTCATTTCCTTGCGTTTTAAATAATTCCCTTGGACGAAGGGATAACCGTACTGGTCTGGCGTATAGCCATCCGCAGCGAACGGGCAAAAGCTTTAAAAATAGCCTCAATCAGATGATGGGCATTTCCGCCCGTAGCTTCAATATGTAAATTGCATTTGCTACTTTCACAAAATGATGCAAAAAAATGCCGGGTCATTTCTGTTGGAAAATCTCCCACATATTCCCGCGTAAAATCAGCTTTCCACATCAGACACACCCGCCCTCCGAAATCCAGCAAGACCTCTGCTCTCGATTCGTCCATTGGCAAGGCAAATCCATATCGCTCTATCCCTCTTTTACTGCCTAAAGCTTCCCGGAAACAAGTTCCCAAAACAATAGCAGTATCTTCTATGGTATGGTGTTCGTCCACTTTCAAATCTCCTTTCACTTGCAACACCAGATCCACTCCGCCATGTCGGGCAATCTGCTCCAGCATATGATCGAAAAAAGCAATACCGGTGTCGATTTCGGCTTTCCCGCTCCCGTTTAAATCCAATTCCGCACATACGTAAGTTTCTGAAGTCCGACGCTCAACTTTTGTCCTGCGGCACCCTTTTCTCAAAAAAACCAGCACCTCCTGCCAGGACTTCGCACAACATACAACCGGTAATTCAGTAAACGGCTCTTCCCCTATATAAATCCCCCGGATTCCCATATTTGCAGCCAACTGCATATCGGATAAGCGGTCTCCAATCACATAGGAGTTTTCCCGGTCCAACAGTTCATTCAGGTATTTTTCCACCATTCCGGGGGCCGGTTTCCGCCGGTCAGAATGTTCCTCCGGCAAACTTGTATCGATTAATATTTCGTCAAAACAAACCCCTTCTCCTTCCAAGGTCTTTAGCATCAATTGCTGATAGGGCAAAAAATCCTCCAGCGGAAAAGCAGAAGTTCCCAATCCGTCCTGATTACTTACCATTACCAACCGATAGTCCGTTTTTTCTGCAAGTTCCCGCAATGCTCCGATAACCCCGGGCATAAATTCAAATTTTTCCAGACAATCGATCTGATAATCGGCAGGAGGCTCCCGTAATACGGTACCATCCCGGTCTATAAATAAGATTTTTTTCTTCAACATATTCCTGTCCTTTTTACTGATTTCCACTCAGCCAGCAGAGTTAATAAACGGTCGTTTTCTTCCGGAATTCCCACACTGATACGAAGTCCCCCTCTAATCAAAGGCGGCATATTCCGCTGCCGGACAATTATTTTTCGCCGCAGTAAGAAATCATACAGCTCCCTGAAATCCGCCAAGGTCACCAATATAAAGTTCGCCTCAGAAGGATATACAGATTCAAATAAATCCAATTGACTGAAAGCCCGGAATAAACGTTCCCTCTCCGTTTTTATGACCATCCGTTTTTCATCAAACTCCTCTCTTTTTTTCAAAACGTCCAATGCAGTACGCTGAGCGAGAATGCCCACATTATAGGGAGTCTTTACCCGGTTCAAAATTTCGATAAGAACCGGACAACCATATCCGATTCCCAAACGTAATCCAGCCATTCCCCACGCTTTAGATAAAGTCTGTAATACAAATAAATTTTCATACTTTCCTAATAAAGAGAGAGCTGAAGGAGAATCTGCAAAGTCAATATAAGCTTCATCTACCACCACCAAACCCTTGAATTTTCCGCATATTTTTTCAATTTCCTTTAAAGGGATAATATTCCCCAACGGATTATTCGGCGTACATAAAAAAATTATTTTCGTAAAAAAATCCGTCTGCTTTTCCGCCTCTTCCCCATCCGGCTGCAAATCCGCCCGGAGATTGATTTTCCTGACTCCAACCTCATTAATAGCTGCACTCACTTCATACATCGAATAGCCGGGGGAAAAGACAATCACATTGTCTTTCCCGGGCTGACAGAAGCAGCGGATAAGCAAATCGATAATTTCATCACTTCCGTTACCAAGAATTATCTGCGATTCCTTCACCTGCTTATATTTTGCTAACACCTCTTTAACTGCCCGCTGAAAAGGATCAGGATAACGGTTAAAACCATTGTCAAACGGATTTTCATTAGCATCTAAAAAAATGGCTTTCCCCCCCGTATATTCCTGCCGGGCGCAGGAATAAGGCTGCAAAAGCCGGATATTTTTCCGGATAAGTTTCTGAATATTCATCATTTTTTCTGTTCTGTTCCGACGTTATTAATTCTTATCTGCACTGCATTTTTATGAGCATATAAGTGTTCCTGTTCTGCCATTGTCATAATGACAGGGGCCAGATACCGAAGTCCTTCCTCACCAATCTCCTGAAAGCTGATTTTCTTCAGAAAAGCATCCACATTGATACCGCTATAAGCTTTAGCAAAAGCACCCGTCGGTAAGGTATGATTTGTACCGGAAGCATAATCTCCGACGCTCTCCGGAGAATAGTTTCCCAAAAAAACAGATCCGGCATTCCGAATGTCAGCAATATAATCCCGGCAATTTTCCACACTTAACAACAGATGTTCGGGAGCATATTCATTTACAAACCGCATACACATTTCCGGAGTCTCTAAAACGACAAAACGCGCATTTGCCCAGGCAGCCCGGGCAATTTCACAACGAGGCAACATTTCCATCTGCCGTTCTGTTTCCCGTTCCACTTTTTCCAGCAAATCTGGACACCAGGTCACTAATACGACCTGACTGTCTTTCCCATGCTCTGCCTGCGACAATAAATCGGCTGCAAGAAATTCGGGCCGGGCTGTACTGTCGGCAACGATTAAAACTTCTGAAGGACCGGCCGGCATATCCATAGCTACCCCATAATTTCCGGCAAAACGCTTTGCTGCAGTAACATACTGATTCCCGGGACCCAATATTTTAGAAACGCGGGGGATACTTTCAGTTCCTAAAGTCAATGCTGCTACGGCCTGAATTCCCCCTACTTTATAAATAGCAGTCGCCCCGCAATACCGCGCAGCCCATAAAATAGCCGGATGCACCTTCCCTTCCGGGCCGGGAGGAGTACAGATCACAATTTCCCGGCAGCCGGCTATCCGCGCCGGGATAACTAACATCAATACTGTAGAAAACAAAGGAGCACTTCCCCCGGGAATATATAATCCGACCCGTTCGATTCCTCTCACCTCCTGCCAACACCTGAAGCCTTTCCCACTTTCATATTCACAACTACCGGGCAATTGTTTTAAATGAAAAGCTTCTATATTCCGGGCCGCTTCCCGGATAGCATCCTTCAAAGCCATGCCGACTTCCTCCTCCGCCTCCGTTATTTCTTCCTCACTTACTCTAAAATTTCCTATTCTAACCCGGTCAAAATACCAGGTGTATTTCACCAAAGCTTTATCCCCTTCCTTCTGTACTTCCGTAAAGATATCACGGCATATATTCTCTAAATCCCCTTGTCCAAGCTGCGGACGGGCAGTTATCTTTCCCCAATCCTGTAAACGCGGGTTTATCCATTTTTCCATCTCTTTGTCTTTTACTGTAATTATAAAACCATTTTTTCTATCGGAATAATTAATATTCCTTCAGCACCTGCTTTTTTTAAACTCCCGATGACTTCCCAGAATTTAGTTTCATTTACTACGGAATGAACAGATACCCATCCCGGTTCTTTTAAAGGCATCACGGTAGGACTCTTCATTCCCGGTAACAAAGCACAGATCCGGTCTAAAGCCGGTTCCGGTGCATTCAACAATATATATTTGCTATTTTTGGCAGCCAACACGGCTTTTATCCGAAAAACCAACTGATCCAGTAATGCCCGTTTCTCTCCCTCTAAATAAGGATTAGCGGCCAATATGGCTTCAGACTCAAAGATTTTATACACTTCCTTTAAACCATTCTTGAAAAGAGTACTTCCGGAACTTACCAAATCGCAAATCGCATCAGCCAAACCAATATTGGGAGCAATTTCAACAGAACCGGATATCTCATGGATCTCCGCCTCAATCCCATTCTCCGTTAAAAAATCCTTCAAAGAATTCGGATAAGAAGTAGCTATCTTTTTCCCCTGTAAATCAGTCAGACCTGAAAATACCGCATTCTTAGGAACAGCAATCGACAAACGGCAACGGGAAAAACCTAAATCCAATATATGCATGATCCCTGTCTTTTTCTCTTTCTCTGTATTATCCCCGATAATGGCTACATCCGCCACCCCATCTTTTACATACTGGGGAATATCCGAATTCCGCAAATACAATACCTCCAATTGAAAATTAGAAGCCTGTGCCATCAACTGATCTTTTCCATTATTAACCGATATTCCACACTCCTTTAGTAAAGTCAGGGAATCCTCGTTTAACCGACCCGATTTTTGAATTGCAATTTTAAGATTTGTCATAAGGTTCGTTTTTAATTGAAAGCCGAACCTGAACCAGAAAGGTAATAAAAAAGCCCGCCTGATCCAGGCGAGCTTATTATACTTTAAAATGAATTACGGCATAACGGCATCATCTCACCTGAAAACAGTGATGGCAATGATGATGGTTATGATGTAATACTATTTTATACATGATTTTTCTCTTTAAGCGCAACAAATATAAAAGTAAAAATCCGCTATCCAAAATATTATTGAAAAATGTTACATTTTTAACAAAATCGCTTTCTTTGTTTATTTTTCAGACATTTCTTTCCATTTCTTCCGAATAGAAATTTACTGAATATACAAATTTCCGTTTCTGATCTCTAAATTCACTTTTCCGGAATGTTTTTTATCTCCCACAAAACCCGTCTCTACTACTACGTTTTTCTCAGAAGTAGGCTGTTGGCTAAGTTGAAAATCGGAAGGCAAATCCATTTTTAATCCCTTATTGTGTTTCAGTTCCAAATTATAACCCGCACCTTCCATGAAAGTTAGACCGACCTTGGTATAATTAGTTGTCAATTGAACAAGTGAGAAATCAGCATGAATATTCCGGACATTTATTTCACCAAACCGCATTTTCATACTCAATTCGTTCCCGATATCCTGAATTTCATATTTTGTAGAACTGGAAGTGCCTGCCATATCTTCAATTTCCCCCAATCTCAATTCTCCGTCCCGGGATGTTATATTCAATTTTGCCACTTCCTCTATAGTTCCACTACATTTTTCCAGGTTCAGTTTCGCTTCTTTTGCTTTCTCTATTTTCAAATCACAGTCTTTGAATTGTCCGTTCAAAGAACTGACTTCAGCCACAACAAAATTCCCTCCACTTTGCTGAATTTGTAATATCCCCCCTTTCATCCTGCCAATTTGAAAATTTCCACTTTTTATATCTATAGCCAGATCTCCCTCAAAATTATCTATAAATACATTTCCCTCCGTATTCACAATCCTCAGTTTTATTCCATAGGGCAATACGACTTTATAAACGATATTTATCTCTAATCCGGAAAGCAACTGCTTAAAAAACATATCTTTTCCAAAAGTGGTTTCCACATTTAAAAAATTTCCGGACACGACGTCTTCGATATTGATATATTCTATAAATTCATCCGCTTTACTCTTATTCTTAGCTGTTACGCTGATTGTAGCTGTAACGTTGATTTGAACCGCCTTCTTTTGTTCCACATCAATCTGTCCGTAACGATTCGACAAAACCACCTCTGTAATACTGGCCTTATCAAAGTTTTTCTGATACTCTTTTTTACTGGTTTGGGCATACAGCGTCATTCCCGCAAATATCATCCCTAAAATAAGTAAAGTTGTTTTCATAAGCCTGGTTATTTTATATAAGTTTAGTTTTTCTCTTCCTCTTCCATTTTTTTATACCGGGCAGCCAGATAGGCTATCATATTGCTGAACGTCCCCATTGCCTGCTCTGTCTGAACAGAAATTTCCTTTTTCTCCAGGCGCAACATCAATATTCCATACAAAGCGTTCAGAGCCAATTCCACATCTCCGACGGTTTCATCTACTCCTGATTTTGCCCGGAATTCAACCAAATTAGCGGCTGCCTGCGTTACAATCTGTTGATAACGCATATCCCGGGCTTCGTGTAAAAGGAAAAAATGCAATTCGTTCAACTCATTTACAGTATTTTTCAAGACTTGAATATGACCGCTCTTTTCCACTTTCTCCAGGCGCATCATTTCGATGAGATTCTCATACCAATCGTACATTTCCTGAGCCGTTGACTGATCCACCTGATAACGGCTGATCAACTTTTCATTTACCTGTTGTATATCCAGCCCAAGTGCCCGCAACATAGCTTCCAATTGCCACATATACAGGATATATTCAGCTATATTAGTCTTTTTTTTCTCTCTTGCGATTAGCATGGCCCTGAACTTTTAATCCTCACCTCCGTTTTTCATTCTGTCTATCATTCTCCGGTCCCGTTTCGTTGGTCGCCCACTCCCCCTTTCCCGGTACTCAAATCCGTAAGCTTTGGCGGCATTCAATAAATCGAACTGTTCCTGTGGCGTTATATCTTCTACAAAATTTACAGCCAATTGAGCAGACATCCTCTTATCTGTAAGCTGCTTCACCCGGTATTGCCGTTCAATCGGAGCCAACCTTACCCTGACGACTTCCCCCAAGCGGACTTCCCTGGAAGCCTTCACTGCTACATCCCCTATTCTCACATGCCCTTTGGTACAAGCTTCCGCTGCCAGAGAACGGGTTTTAAAAATCCGGACGGCCCACAACCATTTGTCTATCCTAATTTTATCCCCTTCCAACATAAACTTTACCTATATTTTTCAGCTCATTCTGATTCTATAATTTTCTTTCCATTGAAGGAAGTCATTGTTTTAGATAATCCCAATAATACAAAGCTACTAATAATTTCTTTACAACAATCCAACAATTTCCCCATATATTTCATTTCCTCTTCCCTCCATTCTCCTAAAACATAATCGATCTGTTGCCCTCTTGCAAATTCATTCCCAATACCAAAACGTAAACGGGCATAATTTGTTGTTCCCAAGCAGTCATTAATGCTCTTCAATCCGTTGTGTCCCCCATCACTTCCCTGCCCCCTCAGCCTTAACGTCCCAAAAGGTAAAGCCAGGTCATCCACCAAAACAAGCAAATCTTCCAAAGCAATTTTTTCTTTCTGCATCCAATAACTGACAGCTTTGCCACTCAGATTCATATAGGTGCCGGGCTTTAACAATATCAAGGGACGCCCTTTCAATTTAACCTCTGCCACCGCTCCGTAACGCCTATCTTCAAAAACAGTATTGGACGCCTTTGCAAAAGCGTCCAATACATTAAATCCGATATTATGTCGCGTATCCTGATATTCCGGGCCGATATTACCCAACCCCACAATTAGATACTTCATATTTTACTTTTAAACTATTTTTTATCAGTAGATTCTACAGACTTAGATGCCCTTGTTACTTTTACCTGTGCAATAACTACTTCTTTCGCATTTACTATTTCAAAATTATCGAAAGACAACTCTTTCACCTTAATTGATTTTCCTAATCCTAAGGTAGTTACATCCAATTCTACTTCTCCCGGTAAATTTGCAGGCAAAGCTTTTACTTTCAATTTCCGGATCACCTGAACTAATTTACCTCCAGCTTGTACACCCTCTGCAAAACCATTTAACCTCACCGGAACTTCCATGATAACCGGTTTTTCAGCAGAAATCTGATAAAAATCAATGTGCAGAATACGATCTGTTACCGGATGAAACTGAATTTCACGCATAACGGCATCGTAGGAATTTCCATCTACTGTAACTTTTACAAGATACACTAAAGGAGTGTAAATCAATTTAGATAAATCTTTCTCTACAACAGAAAAATGAACATTCTCTTTTCCGCCATACAATACACACGGAACTTTGTTCTCTTCCCTCAATACTTTTGTTGCCTTTTTGCCTAAATCAGTTCTTAATTCTCCTTTTAATTCAAATACTTGCATAATACTTTCTATTACGTGCTACTCAAAAACAAATTTAAACCCCGGGGACCTAAGCCAATTTGTTTTCCCATTGCACCTATTTTTATTATTCCCCGTACAAAATCAGTGGGCAAAGATATAAATTCTATTACAAAGAGAAAAGTATTGTACTGAATTTTTCCAAGCGGATGCATTTCAATTTTATATTGCCTTATAAAACAGGAAGGCTCCCCGGGACAGTATTATCGTATGTGTGTGTGTTGGGAAAGATACTGCCTCACCGGGAGAGCCCCTGTTTTTCGTTGTTACGTATCTTATCAGAAGGTGTTGCGGGGTTTAATAACTATTAAACCTCTATAATTTTTTTTCAATTCTCAATAAAACTGCTGAAAACTTTTTTTCTTTCAAATATTGGTTTTAATTTTGCCCATTATTAATCAATAAAATTTAAAAAAATGGCTTACGTAATATCTGATGATTGTATTTCTTGTGGTACATGTGAAGGAGAATGCCCGGTAGGAGCAATCTCAATGGGTGCTGATCACTATCAAATTGACCCGGATGCTTGTACAGAATGTGGCACTTGCGCTGGAGTTTGCCCGGTGGAAGCTATTAAACAAGCCTAAAAATAAAAAGCGACTATGGTTAGTCGCTTTTTTTAATGAATGTCTTTCCTTTTTTCCCGATTTCAGGAATATCTTCTATTTTAGGACAAAATCCATCCGAATATCATGAGGTTCTGTAGGAACTTTTTCTACGAACTGAAAGGTAAAACACAGACCGATTTTATAAGCATTACAATTCTGTAAAATTTTATCGTAATATCCCTTCCCCCGCCCTAAACGATTTCCGTCCCCATCAAAAGCCATACCGGGAACGAGTATTAAATCAATACGATTAAAATCCGTAAACAGTTTCCCTACCGGTTCGGGTATTGCATAGCCCTCCCCGGGACATAATTTTTCCTCCCCGTCAAAGTAACGTAATTCCAATTCATCTCCTTTGACACAAGGCAATAAAAAGGTCTTTTCCCGGGCCCAACGCTTTATAAATGCATGAGTACACAACTCATCCCCTAACGACCAATAGGCTAAAATTGTTGTCGCTTGCTGAAAATGTTCATTCTGCTCCAATTTTTTCCATACCTCAGCAGACATCAGCTTTTTTTCCTCTGCTGTATACTTCTTTTTCAGTTCGCGTATATACTTTCTCAATTCTTTTTTCTCCATTTCATCTGAATTTAATCCTCAGCATTCTATTTTTTATACGGAAATTCTGTTCCAAACTGCTGTACACCCCCTCTTTTTAACTATACAGCCGCTCCCTTAAATAACCAATCAACATTAATCATCGGATTCCAGAATTGTAATAATTTCAATCAAAGCAGATCACAGAAATCTAAAAAGCCGATAAACTTCCCTATTTTTCTCCTCCCCTTTAACTGTATCCTTTTCACCCTTTATTCGCTCACGCCTTTAAACATTTGAACAATAACACACATATACATTTACCCTCTCATCCCATATTATTCACCTGTTCCAGCTTTTCTTTATCGATAATTTTTATTTTTTTCCCCTCCAGTTCTACGATTCCTTCACTGGCGAAATGGGAAAGGGTACGGATAGCGTTGGCGGTAGTCATATTGGATAAATTGGCCAGATCTTCCCTTGTCAAACATACTTTTAATGTTGCATTATCTGTTTCATAACCATAAGTATCTTTTAATACCAGTAAAGCTTCTGCCAAACGTCCCCGTATATGTTTCTGGGTAAGGGTCACGGTACGACGGTTGGAAAAACCAAGATCTGTGGCGAGAGCACGGATAATATTCATGGCAAACTCTGGATTTGTCCGGACAATATCAAATATCAATTCTGTTCTGATACGGCAGACAATCGAATCTTCCAGAGCCTCTGCGGATGCAATATGCATTTCCTCCGCAAAAAAAGCCCTGTAACCAATAAACCCGATAGGCTTTGCCATCCGGACGATCTGCTGCCGTCCACCAATACCGTCTTTAAAAATTTTGACTTTCCCGCTTACAAGGCATAACAACCCGATTGGCATCCGGCCTTCCAGATAAATCAAATCCCCCTTTTTATAAGAAATACAAATGGTCGTTTCCGTAATTTGCTGTTTTACCTTTTTGTCGAGCTCCGACAGCAAAGAATGAGGGCTTTCAATACATATCTGACATAAATTATAATGGAGATCAGGATCGTTGATAATTTGCATAATTAACTATTTAAAAAGGTACTCTCCTACCACGACCGAAAGCTTTTTTACTCACTTTCAGTATAGGCGGACATTGATTTCTTTTATATTCATTCCGGTCTACTAAACGAATAATCTTATCGGCAATTTCCCGCTGATACCCCCTTCCGCAAATCTCTTCTAAAGACAAATTCTCCTCTATATATAATTTTAAAATAGAATCCAGTTGAGCATAATCCGGAAGAGAATCCTGATCTTTCTGATTCGGGCGTAATTCAGCAGAAGGAGCTTTATTTATCGTATTCTCCGGAATAAGGATTTTTTTCCGGTTGATGTCTTTAGCCAATTTGTATATATCCGTTTTGTAAACATCCCCTATTACTCCTAAAGAACCGCACATATCCCCGTAAAGCGTCCCGTATCCCACCGCCACTTCACTCTTATTGGATGTATTCAATGCAATATATCCGAATTTATTAGACATTGCCATAACCAAAGCCCCCCGAATACGAGCCTGCAAATTCTCTTCCGTAACATTGAAAGGCTTATCTCCAAAAACCGGAGAAAGGAGGTGCAAATACCGGTCGTATATGTCTTTTATCGGTAATACCTGATGGGAAATCCCCAGATTTCGGGCTAAATCATAAGCATCTTTCAAGGAATGATCCGTAGAATAAATGGAAGGCATCAGAAGTCCCGTCACATTCTCCGGTCCAATGGCTTCCGCAGCCAAAGCCGCTACAATAGCAGAATCAATTCCTCCTGAAAGTCCCAAAACAGCATGCGTAAATCCATTTTTTTCAAAAAAATCCCGGATACCGTACACCAAAGCCCGATGAATCAAAGTAATATCAGCGTCCTTATTCTCCTGTAGAGCAGGCAAAGTCCCCATTTTATTTGTATCTATTATTTGAAAATCCGTCTCAAATTCTTTTAAATGAATAACGTATTTACCTTTATAATTATATCCCAAAGAATTACCATCCAATAAAATCGAAGTTGCTCCTCCTACCATATTTACTGCCAGTATATTTTTGGAATATTTGCCGGAGAGATTTCTTAAAATCTCCTGCCGGTATGCCAAACTGTCTGTAGTAAAAGGCGTAATGCCCAGATAAAGAACAATATTATCCGGCTTCTCTATAAAATCCGATTCATATTCATCAAAAAGAATCCGTATTCTCTGATTTTTATAAATAACCGGCATATTTTCCTCTCCCGCAACAAAATACCGGCTCTCTTCAAATACATCGTAATCACTCAATATGGTCTTATGCACTCCATCTCTCACTTCTCCATCCTGAATAAAATAAGCAGAGTTATACATAATTCCACTTTTTAGATCCAGATTAGGAGCCCCAATAATAGCCGCTATAGTCTCACACGCTGCAGCTAATTGATCTACTACTAAACGGCATTCATTAACAAACGCTTCTCTCTCCAGTAAATCCTGAGGAAAAGGACCACAAATTGACAACTCCGGAAACACAATTAAATCGGCTTGCATCTGCTGAGCTCTTTTAATAGCATCTAACATGATTCCGTAATTTTTCCGGATATTTCCTGTAGTATAATTGAGTTGAGGAATAGCAATGCGCATAAATTTATCTGATTTAATCATTATTTATAAAAAAACTCTGATTAATTATGTGAATCAATCACTTAAATCTTCTGAGTTCCTAACTTTTCTCTGTGGTAAAATTACGATTTTTAGATTTAAAACGAGTAAAAAGGATAAAGAAGTTTAAAAACGCTTCCTTTTTCCTGACTGGTAAGTGATTGATTAAAGGATTAACGATATCTGGTGCCGGATTAAAGTGCTTCTGAGCACTTGCTGACAAATGGTCCTTCGGTTCGGATCAGGAATTGAATCGGAAACGTTAGTTCTTTTAACCAGCAAAACATCAGCCAGTCCCCCTGGGAAACAACCATCCGGAATCTTTTCCCCAGGATTTAAATCTAAATCCAGCTATCCGGCCAAGCAGCTTTAAAACAAATAAGTTTAAAAACGACTAAATCTGTAATAGGGGTATAAGTATCGGTAATTTATCTACAGCAGAACCGGATAATACAGCTTATTTTTGTATCAAAGAAAAATAAAGGCTATTTCCTTCATCAGGATAGAAAAATGAAAATAAATTGTTTTTCTGTATTTATAACTATGATTATGATGTCCGGAACAAATGTTAACGCCCCGAACGCCCCTGAGGCAAAGAAAGTATTAGTGGCTTATTTCTCTTGGTCGGGAAATACACGTATTATCGCAAATCAGATTAAAGAGATAACCGGAGGAGAACTTTTCTATCACCCGGGGACGGGGGTAGGTGCTAAAAAATTATTCTGTAATTATTATTTTAAAGTTTACAAGATAAAAATTAAAGTATTTCTTCCGGCTTTCCTGTAGAAGCCTTACAGATCCCAACCGCAATTACGGATTAGGGATGCCCGGGTATCTATTACTATCAGAAAAAAACTATCTTTGTTTTCAAACAAATAAAAGAAGGAAATGAGGGACAAAAAGATTTTGAATATCGAAACAATTTCCGGATACAACCAAATGCTGGGAATTGAAACATTCCACCCGTTAGCCAGTGTCATAGACATGTCAAAAGTGCAGCCGATGCATCACACACGGCATATTTTCGGATTTTATGCTATTTTCCTCAAAGAAGTTAAATGCGGAGATCTGATTTACGGACGTCAGCATTACGACTATCAGGAAGGAACACTTGTTTGTATTGCTCCGGGGCAGGTGTTCGGCAAAGAAGATAAAGGTGAAATATTCCAGCCCAAAGGATGGGCATTGGTTTTCCATCCCGATTTAATCCGCGGCACTTCACTCAGCCAGCACATGAAAGAATATTCTTTCTTTTCCTACGAATCGAACGAAGCCCTTCATCTTTCGGAACGCGAGCGGGAAATGGTTATCGAATGCTTCACGAAAATCCAACATGAATTGGAACATGCCATCGACCGTCACAGCAAACGGCTTATTGCCATCAATATCGAAATGTTGCTCGATTACTGTCTGCGCTTTTACGAACGGCAGTTTATCACACGTTCGGAAGTCAACCGGGACGTATTGACCCGTTTTGAACGACTGTTGGATGACTATCTTAACGGAGAATACATACAGCAGGAAGGACTGCCCACAGTGAAATATTGTGCGGGAGAACTCTGTCTTTCCCCCAACTATTTCGGCGATCTGGTGAAAAAAGAAACCGGCAAGACGGCTCAGGAGTACATCCAGTTTAAACTGATAAACGTTGCCAAAGAACGTGTTCTTCAGCCGGATAAAACAATCAGTCAGGTTGCTTATGAACTGGGGTTCCAGTATCCCCAGCATTTCACCCGGCTTTTTAAGAAACTGACAGGCTACACCCCTCAAGCATACAGAACGGTTAGTTAGAATTCATTTATTTGTTCCTATCTTTCCCTCCTTGAAACACCTATTCTAAGCGATATACAGGTGTTTCTGTGGATATATTGCCTTTCCATTCAAATCCTCTATTCGTTCTTTTGTTTTAAACAAACAAATACGATCAGTATTTTTGCAGTGGAGAGGCAACAGGAATCATTCAAGTAAAAGCAAACATTCCAATTGTACTTCTAAGGGAATTATCATTTTTCTATAAATTACTACCAATAATAAAAAGGAAATACCACATAAATAAACATTAAAACAGAACTCCTCTATTTAAATACAGAGAAAAAATTAAAGTGACCGTCTATAAGAAAAAAGCAGTCATGATTTTCATCATAACTGCTCTCTAAATTCGGCATCTACCTACTCTCCCACCTGTGCGGCAGTACCATCGGCGTGAAAGGGCTTAACTTCTCTGTTCGGGATGGGAAGAGGTGGGTCCCCTTTGCTATAGACACCTGTTAATATTTTTCAATTCTACGATTACGTACCATTGAACACGCTTGTTCAGTAATCCTTAGTTTGGTAGCGAGAGGCGGGCTTGAACCGCCGACCTCATGATTATGAATCATGCGCTCTAACCAGCTGAGCTACCTCGCCCTTTTGACATTCTACCGGAAAGTAAACAGATATATAATTCACTATAATGAAGCTA